>JANXYW010000002.1 GCA_025355835.1 Chloroflexota bacterium | reverse complement strand
CAGCATGACCACCGCCTCCGATCTCTGCATGCTCTCGCTCGAAGACGTCGCGCACCAGATCGCCTTCAAGGAAGTGTCGCCGGTCGAGGTGACGCAAGCGGTGCTCGATCGCATCGAGCGGCTCAACCCGAAGCTGAATGCATACATGACGGTCACAGCCGATGCGGCGATGGCGGCAGCGCGCGCAGCCGAGCGCGAGATCGCCGGCGGCGAGTATCGCGGCCTCCTGCACGGCGTGCCTGTCGGCATCAAGGATCTCTTCCAGACAAAGGGAGTACGGACGACGGCGGGATCGAAAATTCTCGCCGACTGGATACCGGATGAGGACGCCACCGTCGTGCGAAAACTCGCCGAGGCGGGCGCGATCAGCGTCGGCAAGCTGGGCATGCACGAGTGGGCGTTCGGCACGACATCCGACAACGTGCACTTTGGCTCGATCCACAATCCGTGGGACCCTGAACGCGTCCCCGGAGGCTCGTCGGGGGGCTCCGGCGTCGCAGCCGCGGCGGGGCTCGCGTTCGCGACGCTCGGCAGCGACACCGGCGGCAGCATCCGGATGCCGGCGGCGGCGTGCGGATGTGTCGGCCTGATGCCAACGTACGGACGCGCCAGCCTGTACGGCGCCGTACCGCTCTCTTGGTCGCTGGACCACCCGGGGCCATTGACGCGCACGGTGCGCGACGCGGCGATCGTGCTGCAGGCGATCAGTGGCTACGACCCGCGCGATCCAGCAACCGAAGACATCGCGGTGCCAGACATGCTCGAAGACATCGAGCGCGGCCCGAAGGGGCTGCGCATTGGCGTGCCGAAGCAGTACTTCTGGGAGAACGTCGAGCCGGATGTGCTGGCGCTCGTGCGGAAGGCCCTCAGCGATCTGGAGGCCGCAGGCGCAATCGTGCGTGAGGTCGAGTGGCCGCGCGTGCTGGAATACAACGCAGCATTCATTGCGGTGATGTTCGCCGAGGCCGTCGCGTACCACGCGCCGAACTTCCCGTCGCGCCGCGCCGAGTACGGGCCGCAGGTGGCGGCACTGCTGAACATCGGACTTACGATCACAGGCGTGCAACTCGCCAGCGCGATGCGGCTCATGCAGGAAGAGCGCCGCGGCGGAGCCGACGCGGTGCTTGCTGGCGTCGATGTATTGGCCGTTCCGACGATGCCGGTCGTCGCCCCGACGATCGCCGCATCGCGGGCAGCGGATCCGGGCGCGCGGATGGCGTCCTTCACGGGCCCGTTCGACTTCTCGGGTCAACCGGCCATCAGCGTGCCCTGCGGCCTGACTCCGGCTGGGCTGCCGGCGAGCATCATGTTCGCCGCCCGCCGCTGGGACGAGCCGTCGGTGCTGTGGGCGGCCCGCTCGTACGAGCAGGTGCGCGGCGCCTGGCCCGCGCCGCCGCTGGGGTGATGCGGAACCCCATGGAATACCCGGATTTCGCGCTCTGGTGGGTCCGGAGGCCTGTCCTTACCGACTGCTCATGGCCGGTACCTGCACTAAACGGCGACGGCCGTCACGAATTGCGGCGCGACACTGAGGTGGAGCTGACCGTCAGCGCCGACAAACTTTTCCGCGTGCGATTGCAAGTCCCGCCACGCCTGTTCCGCGTTCGCTTCGTCAAGGCGGAGCGCGATGACCATGTCGCGCTGGTACAGGGTATCGCGCGGCATCGTGACCTCGAGCGTCTCCGGGCGGCACGCCACAGATGCGAATCCGGCCGACTCGAGGATCGTGCGCACGTATCCGGCATCGCCGTAGGCGAAGGGTCCGGGCGGCGGGCCGCCGTGTTCCGTCGGCGGTGGCGGCGGTGCGTACTTCGCAAGAACGCTGCCCTGGAACCACGCATTGAGCGCAGCGGGCTGCCAGCAGGCGAACGCAACGCGTGCGCCGGTGTTCATGTGGCGGCGGATGTTCTTGAACGCCGCCACCGGATCGGCGAAGAACATCACGCCGAACTGGCTCTCGACCGCATCGAACGGGCCGCCCGCGATCTCGTCCGTCTGCGCGTCACCGACGGTGAACGTAACGTTCGTGAGTGCCGCATCGCGGGCGCGCCCCGTCGCGAGCTGTGCAAGCGGCTGCGAGATGTCGAACCCGGCAACGCTTCCCGCAGGTCCGACGGCGCGCGCCGCTTCGAGAGCGAGCAGCCCGCCGCCGCATCCGACATCAAGTACGCGCTCGCCGGGCTGTAGCGCCAGCAGTTCCAGTAATGGCGCCGTCGTCAGTCCGGTCACGCTCTCGCCGCGGCGAGGCCACGACGCGGCGAGTCCGGGCTCGTTCCAACGTTGGCGTTCTCGTTCGTTCGTCACGTGCGGCGCTCCGTTCTTCGATCTGTCCGATGGACGCGGGCATTTTACTCTGTCGCGACCATGCGTAGATGGCCTCCGGCGCGCCAACCGAAGATGCGCACAGGCCTGAAGACCTATCCCTACAACGAGAGAGCTCGGCGCCGAGGCACCGCTCAGCGGCCGCGGACGGGCGCGCGACGCTGGTGACGGCCGGGGCGCGGTTGCGAGCCGAGCGAACCGTACGACGACTGCGCGAATTCGTGCAGCGCTGACTGATCGTCGATCATCGCTTTCCGCAGTTCGACGACCTGGTCGCGAAGCAGCGCTGCCTTCTCGAACTCGAGTGACTTGGCGGCGGTCTTCATCTGCGCTTCGAGGTCGCGCACCAGGCGCGCCATCTCGTCCTTCGGCAGTTTCTTCACGTCATAGCCGACGCGCTCGTCCGCGACCTTCTTGATCTGGTCGGTGATGTCGCGAATGGCCTTCGTGATGCCTTCGGGCGAAATGCCGTGCTCTTCGTTGTACGAACGCTGGATGACGCGGCGGCGCTCCGTCTCGTCGAGCGCGAAGCGCATCGAAGCTGTGATGTTGTCGGCGTACATGATCACGTGGCCATCGACGTGCCGCGCCGCACGCCCGATCGTCTGCACCAGCGACCCGCCGGAACGGAGATAGCCCTCCTTGTCGGCGTCGAGAATG
>JANXYW010000438.1 GCA_025355835.1 Chloroflexota bacterium | reverse complement strand
CGCCATGAACCCGTCGCCCATCGTCTTCACTTCCGCGCCGCCGTGCGTCTTCAGCAGATCGCGCGTGATGCGTTCGTGCTCGCGCAGCACGTCGCGCCCGCGCGCATCCCCCAGCCGCTGCATCATCTCCGTGTGCCCGACGATATCGGTGAACAGGATGGTTCGCAGGCCGCCTCTGCGTTCGGCCTGCGCGGGTTGCGATGCGGCTGCGTCAGGTGATCCGTCTGCGCGATCTCCGAGGAACTTGTCGACGGCCGAGAGGATGTTGCTGTAGTCGCCGAGGCAGAACAGGTGGCCTTTTCCTTCGAGCGGCACGAAGCGCGCGCCCGGTATGCCGGCCGCGAGTTTCTGACCCGCCGAAAACGGAATCGCAGGGTCGGCGATTCGATGAAGCACGAGCGTGGGCGTTTGGATAGCCGCAAGCACACCGTATTCATCGCGGTTCGACTCTCGCGAGAACTGGGTCCGGGCCTGGTAGTGTTCGCCGGTTTCTGACTGGGCGTACCAGTCGCCCAACTGGCCCGCCTCGACTGGAAACTCTCGTCGTCCGTTGGTGTCGGCGATGGTCTGGGCGCCCATCAGCCAGTTCGCCTTCGCGAGATCTCGAAACGCGTCAAGCATCGCGTCTGAGAACGCATCCGCGACTGCCGCGAACGTGCCGTACAGGATGAGCTGGCTGACGAGATCCGGGTGGTCTGCGGCGAACCGCACGCCCGCCGGGCCTGAAACCGTCGGCGCCCACAACACGACGCCGGAGCCGACCGCTCGGATAACGGCTTCCGCATCGCTCCCCACTGTGATCGTAGGAGGGCCGAGTGGCCCATTTGCCGAAAGGCCGGTTCCTCGTAGGTCGAATCGGACGATGCGCCGGCCGGCGCCGAGGTCGCGGTAGAACTGCTGGCAGACGGGCATGAGGTGGTCGAGCGCGAAACTCTCGTTGAAAGCAGGAAGCGCGACGATCGTCGTCGGCCCGTCGCCCTCGACGCAGTAGGCGATGCGGACCCCGTCTTCGGTGGTGCAGTAACCAATCTCGCGTTCCATGGCGGAAGTATCCGCGATCGCCCTCCCCTACGCCCACCTACGGGCCGCGCCTATACTCGTGCCATGGCTGCCGAGACCCCGTCGACGCCTGCGAAGCGCATTGTGTATCTGAACCGGCGTGTGGCCTTCATCGAGCCGCACCGGATTAACGTGCGTCCCGCCCTGGCCGCCGCGCTCTTTCCCCTAATCGGCTTCCTGTTCGGCGTCGGCGCGTTCGTGTCGATAATCCTCTGGCTGGATCGCATCCCGTTCGCACTTGCGTTGCTGCTGCTCGTCGTGGCCATCGTGACGATTCCGCTGGCGGGCATCGGCTTCGTCTACACGGTCGCGGGCACGGATGTCGTGTTCGAGCGGGAGAAACAGTCGGGCCTCTGGCAGCAGGGGTTCCTGGGCATGGGCGTCGGAACGGTCGAACTGGTGCCGTTCTGGAAGATCGCTCAGATCCGCATCGAGGAAGTGACGCGCGAGCGGCAACAGGGAGAGGTGCAGGACCTGGCGCAGCTGGAGATCGTGCTCGTGAAGCAAAGCGGCAAGCGCCTCCGTATCGGCGACGTCATCGTCGCGCGTTCGATGGTGCGCGAAGGCCTCGCCGACGTGCGCGAAGTCGCCGAGGCGATCGCGGAGATGACGGGCAAGCCCCTCATCGCGCCAACAGTCGTCCGCCGACGCAAAGGCGCCGCCAGCGATGGCGATGATGCAGCAGCGAATGACGAAGCCACGGCAACGGATGACGAAGAGGCGGACGCGTGACGACAACCGACGACGTGGTTGCGAAGCCCGACGCCGGATCGCGCGCGATGCCGTTCGTGTCGATGGTGCTGCCCGCGTACAACGAGGAAGATCGGTTACCGACCGGTCTGGATCGCGTGATCGCGTTTCTGGCGGAGCAGCCGTTTGCGGTGCAGATAGTCGTCGCCGACGATGGCAGCCGCGACCGCACGCCGGAGATCGTCCGCGAGCGGATCGAGGCGTTGCCAGCGAACGTGACGATGCGGCTCGTGCAGCACGAACGCAATCGCGGCAAAGGCGCGGCGAT
>JANXYW010000409.1 GCA_025355835.1 Chloroflexota bacterium | reverse complement strand
GCGGACGCCTATTGGCAGGTTCCAGGGGGCGTATTCCAACCTCTCGGCCTCGGATCTTGGCGCGATCGCCATCAAGGCGGCGGTCGAGCGCTCGGGGTTGAAGCCGGAGCAGGTCGACCACATCATCCTCGGCTGCGTCGGGCAGGCGGCGGAGGACGGCTACATCGCGCGGCACGCCGCCGTGAAGGCCGGGATGCCCATCGAGGCGCCGGCGCTCGCGGTCAACCGCATCTGCGGCAGCGGCCTCGAAGCGATCAACACCGCCGCGCGCTACATCCAGGTCGGCGACGCGATGGTCGTCGTGGCCGGCGGCACCGAGAACATGACGATGGCGCCGTACTACCTGCGCAACGCCCGCAGCGGCTACCGCATGGGGCCGGGTACGCTCGAAGACGGCATCAATCACCTGCTGAGCGACCCGTTCAGCAAAGCGCCGATGGGCATCACGGCCGAGAACCTCGCCGAGAAGTACGAAGTATCGCGCGCCGTCCAGGACGAGATCGCCATGCGCTCGCAGGAGCGCGCCGCCGCGGCGATTGCCGCCGGCAAGTTCGTCGACGAGATCGTGCCCGTCGAAGTGAAGCAGGGCAAAGAGATGGTGATGATCACCCAGGACGAGCACCCGCGCATGACGACGCTGGAGGCGCTCGGCAAGCTGAAGCCTGCGTTCAAGCCGGACGGCATGGTGACCGCCGGCAACGCCAGCGGCATCAACGACGGCGCAGCGGCGGTCGTAATGATGACGGCAGCGAAGGCGAAGGAGCTGGGCGTGCGGCCGCGCATGCGTCTCGTGTCGCGCGCCGAAGCCGGCGTCGAGCCCTCCCTTATGGGAAGTGGGCCGATCCCCGCCGTGCAGAAGGCGCTCGAGAAGGCGAAGCTGACCATCGACCAGATCGATCTCGTCGAGCTGAACGAGGCCTTCGCGTCGGTCGCGGGCGCGTGCAGCACGGCGCTGCACCTCGATCCGGAGAAGGTGAACGTGAACGGCGGCGCCATCGCGCTGGGCCACCCGCTCGGCGCGACGGGCGCGATCCTTACGGTGAAGCTGATGTACGAGATGGAGCGGCGCGGCTCGCGGTACGGGCTCGTGAGCCTTTGCATCGGCGGCGGCCAGGGGATTGCGAGCATCTTCGAACGCGTGGGGTAGGGCGCGTAGGTTCTGGGTTTTAGGTTTTAGGTTTTAGGTAATGAGGGAGGGGCGCTGCGCGCTCCTCCTTTTTTGTTTTGGCGTACGGGTGGGTGGCCCTCACCCTGGATCGCCTGTGGGCGATCCTGTCCCTCTCCCTCAGGGGGAGAGGGATGTTGGGGCGCGGCAGTTGTCGTGGATGCGCGGTGTGGGGCCCTCACCCTGGATCGCCTGTGGGCGATCCTGTCCCTATCCCACTGGGGGAGAGGGATGTTGGGCGCGGCAGTTGTCGTGGATCACGGGCACTCGAGCCAGCGTTGGCGATTGCGTGCGGGCGGGGGCGCCCGCGCTCCATCGGCTCGACCGAGCGTCAGTTTGGAATTGCGCGCGCTACCCACGGCCACCGCGCCACACGGCCACCGATCGCGTAGGGGCAGTCCGTAGACTGCCCTTTCGATCCACCACCGACGCCGGTGGCGGGGACGGTGACCCGGGACGCAGCACGGCACTCGTTGGCGAATTGGGGCTGAAATCTTCGTGCTAAGAGGGCAATTTATGGACTGCGCCTACCCGGCTGTTGGCGTCCGGCGCTGCGGGTGAGGTGCACGCACTCGAATGGCGGCGTCGATCTCGTCGAGGGCGACATAAGCGCGACAGTCGCGCGTCCGGCCGGCCGAATATGTGACGGGGAAGCGGGTTGAGGGGTGCGATTTGGCTGCTTTGTCCTCGGCGGGCGTCCTTTAACCAATGAGGGACGCCAAGACAACCCACATCGATCCTGCGCTAAGGAGTGATCAGACGACGAATAGCTGCACTATGCACACAGTCGGCCCAGATCGTGTCCTCCGGTAGTTAAATCTTGTGGGGAAATGATGTCAACCCGGAAAATGGCTCTTCTAGATTCAAAATCGACTCGTATAGGCACTCCCTACAGGGTGTCCAAAGCCGGGAAATCAGGGTTGATCCTACCCCGATCGGCCTTGATCTCCGTGAGTTCAGGGCTATAATGCGCGCGCTTCGTACTCCCGTTCCTGCTGGCACGGGACCTAGCGAACAAACAAAAAGACTTATCGTGCGAGAGTCGGGGAGCGCCTATGGGCGGGCCTCTGTTTGTTGCAGGAAGCTGTACATCGCATCGATTTCGCGCGATTCAAGAGGAGGACCGTCTGAGTACCCGAGGATTCGTCTCAGGCGCCAGGACGACCATGATGGTCGTGGGCACCGCCGCGGCGGTAGGGCTGGCGCTTGTGAACGACCGAAGCCGGACGACCCGCCGGGGGTTCACTCCCGCTCTGGTCGAAGCCGCCCCACAGACTCCGCCCGTATTCGCGCCGGCCAATGGCGCGCTTGCGGCGCCCGAGTCGAGCGCATGGGACTTCGTCGCCCGGCGCCTCGGCATCGCGACCCTGATTGGGGTCGCAGTTCTTTTCGCGGCCGCATCGATTCCAGCGGTCACGACCATGGCAAGCAGTTTGCGCTCATCCAGCACGATTGCGCCTACGTACGGGCCGCCGCTTCAGCTGCGGGCCGCTGCGGGCGTGAGCGGGAACTGGGAGCGATCGTACAGCGTCGCGGCGCCGGACGCAGGCCAGATGGGCGCAGCCCTTCTCGCCGGCATCGCCGAGCAGCGGAGCTGGGACGTCTTGAAGGCGATGCACATGCTTGCCGACGCGGAGGCCGCTGCGGGCGGTGATCTTGCGGCGGCGGAGCGGGTTCGCATGGCGGGCGTTCCGTTCAGCCTGAACGGAGCGTCGGGCCTAGCGGCGGGATCCGTGCTGCTTGCGCGCATCACGATCTACGGCTGCTCCGGTCCGGGTGGCGGGTTCTGCAACCACATGTCGGCCGGCGGTGTGCCGTTCGAAGGCGCTGCGGCGTGCAGCTCGAACCTGCCCTTCGGCACGAGGCTCACGATCGACGGCGACCCGACCGGTCGCACCTACGAGTGCCTCGATCGCGGCTCTCTGGCCGCAACGTGGATCGATGTGTATTTCGAGAACACGACCGACGGCATCGCTTGGCAGAGCACGCTCGGCTCGACGGTGACGGACATCCACATCGTCAACTAGGTATCTGCATCGAACTAGAGGCAAAGCAAAGGGCCGGACACTTCGTCCGGCCCTTTGCTTTCACGTTTCACCGCGAAGGCGCGAAGAGCGCGGAGGAGAAGGTTGGGTGCGGCCCTCACCCTGGATCGCCTGTGGGCGATCCTGTCCCTCTCCCACTGGGGGAGAGGGATCTTGGCAGGAGACTCAGCTCTACCTGCGCGCTGAAGCCAATCTGCGACTTCGCGTCCTCCGCGCCTTCGCGGTGAATCGCACCGGCAGCGGTATGCTGCGCCATGCCACCGAAGCCGAAGAAACAGCCGCGCGCACGCAAACCGCACGCGAATGTCACGCGCATTCCGGAGATCATCGCGCGGCTCGACGACGCGTACGGTATTCCGGAGTGGCGGCCGCATCGCGACCCGTTGTCTGAACTGGTGCTGACGATCCTCTCGCAGAACACGTCAGACTCGAACTCCGGACGCGCGTGCGTGCGCCTGCTCGAGGCGTTTCCGACGTGGGACGCCGTGATGGAGGCGCCGCTGGCAGAGCTGATCGCTGCCATCCAGCCGGGCGGCCTGGCGCCGACGAAGGCCCCACGCATCCGGGCGGTGCTGCGCGACATCAAAGGGCGGCGCGGCGACTTCGATCTGGCGTTTCTCGCCGAACTGCCGCTCGACGAGGCGCGCGCGTGGCTCGGCAGCCTGCACGGCGTCGGTCCGAAGACGGTTGCGTGCGTGCTGCTCTTCGCGCTCGGCCGCCCGGCGATGCCCGTCGACACGCACGTCTTCCGCGTGGCGCAGCGCCTGGCGCTGATCCCGATGCGCGCCGGCAACGCCGCGATGACCGCCGAGAAGGCGCACGCCCTGCTCGAGGCGGCAGTGCCGCCCGACGGCTACTACGCGTTCCACATCGGCCTCATCAAGCACGGCCGCCGCACGTGCACGGCGCAGCGCCCGTCGTGCGATGCGTGCGTGCTGCGCGATCTGTGTCCGAGCGTGGGGAAGGTTGCCGGGAACCGAACGGTTCGCGAATCCGTCAAGCATGTAGATGGCTAGGTTGAGTGGACGGAGTGCGGCGGTCGCAGGGGCGGCGCTGATAGCGGTCATCGCGGCTACTGGAGCGGCCTGGGCGCTGCTGAGCGGCGAATCGAATGCGCCGCCTGGCCCGCCGGTCGCGGACGTGTACGCGCGGGTGGCGTCGGCGCTCAACCGCCCGGGGATGGTGGCGCATGTAGCGTTCGTCACGGACGACGTTGATGGTCCGTGGATTGACGCCCATAGCGAAGCCTGGCTCGATGTTTCGGCTGACGTCGCCCGCACGCGGACGACCACCACGTACCGATCGCCGAGCGTGAGCACGACGCGCGAACGCGGCGCCGTCTATCGTACCGGGGCGTCGTATACAGCGGGCGAAGACGGCACACCGTACAAGGGCCCGTTCGCTGGTTGCGCGGATGCGGCCGGGCGCGTGCTCGCGCTGCTGGCAGACTGCCCGTCGGGTCCGGGCAACACCGTATCCACCCGGACGGAATCCCAACGAACGTTCCGCGCGGTCGACGCGCTGGCGATCGTTACGGAGGGGAAGCTCTCCGGAATTGATTCGGTCGTTGAAATCCACAATCGACTCTTCGTCGATGCCGCCACCTACGTGCCGCTGGCGCTCGAACGGAACGGAACGGATCGCTACGCGCTCGGCGGGTACGAGCGGGATCTGCACGGCGTCACACGTTACGCGATCGACTTCGTCGCGCGGGGCTCGCTGCCAGCGGACTTCTTCGAGCCGTCGGCCGTCGGGTACACGAGCCCGGAGCATTCGAGCGCTATCGACAACGCGGTCGCCGCCTTCCCGATCTTTTGGCTTGGCGTTACCTATCCGGGCGGTAGTTTCGACCCGCCGCTGGTTCTCGCGGATGTCAGGGTGGTGGA
>JANXYW010000401.1 GCA_025355835.1 Chloroflexota bacterium | reverse complement strand
GACCGGCGCCGGCAGCGCTGGAACCGTCACGCTGGCTATGGGTACGAACCCGAACAGCGGGACACTCGCCTGCACAGCCACGGCAGTCGTGGCAGCCAACGGCTACGCGGCGTTCGCCGGCTGCAACGTCGACAAGGTCGCTGGTGCCGACACCATCACCGCGTCCCTGAACACGCCTGCACTCGGTCCGACACCAAGCACTGCGTTCGCTATCACGCCGGGCGCGGCGGCGAAGCTGATCATCACGACGTCACCGACGACGCCGATGGCGAACTCGACGCCTTTCACGGCTCAGCCTGTGGTAACCGTCGAAGACGCGTCTGGTAACACGGTGACCGGAAGCTCCGCGTCGATCACGCTGACCAGAACGATCATCACCGGTACGGGCGTGCTCAGTTGCACGACCAACCCGTTGGCAGCAACGTCTGGAGTTGCCACGTTCGCGGGCTGCGCGATTAGCCTTGCCGGCACGTACACATTCAGCGCAACGAGTTCGGGGCTCACCGCGGCTCCGGCGACCGGGACCATAACGATCAGCTAATTCGCCTCTGGTTCACGTATTCGAAAAGAGGGGGCTCGCCGTATGGCGAGCCCCCTCTTGTTGTGCGGCGAAGCTCCGCTTTCGCCAGAAATGCGCGCATTCGCGCGCCTGCGCGGTTGCGGCGCGCTGATCGCGTCCGCTATCGTCCTCAACGAAGCGACTCGCGACTTCCATTCACGACGGGACAAACGCCAACACGCAAGCCGCTCGAGCGCACGTGTACGGGCGAGAGACGCGAGTGCCCAGAAAAGTAAAAATTACCAAACAAGTACATCGCCAGATTCAAAACGCAGAACATAACGGACTACACATGTACCGAACGTCCCATCCTCGGGGCTCCATGAGGGCATTCGCCGGTGCGTATCACGTCCCGCGCCGCGCCGGAAATACGCGCATTCGTGCGTCGGTGCGGTTGCGGCGCGATGATCGCGTCCGATATGGTTCTAGTCGAAGCGACCCGCACTCCCACACACCACAGGAGGAACGCCAACGCACAAGCCGCCGGATGATCGCGCGCCCCGCCACACCCGTCGGCCGCGCACGCTGTTACGGAACGGAAACATCTACGGGTTAACCCGCGGGCCGCGCCGGGAGTTCTACTCCCGAACCACCCCGCCCATGAAGTGAATCAGCGGGACGCCAGGAAGCGCGTCCCGGCACGCACACAAGGAGAACAGCACGTTTTGAGTATGAAGAAACTGATCGCCGCGGCCGTCTTCGGCATCGCCGGGCTGGCCGCCTTCGCCGGCACCTGCACCATCACGCACATCTCGCTAGTCAATACCGACGGCACGCACAAGACGTTCGCCGGCCAACTCGACAACACGTCGGGCGTGAACATCCTCCAGCACAACTTCCTCATCGCCTTCCTCGACAGCGGCAACAACGTCGTCGAGACGACGACGGTTCCGGGCTGCCTGCGCTCGGTGCAGGACGGCAAGTCGGACTTCTTCTCCGCTACCAGCACGCTGGCGGCGGCGCAGACGTCGGTAGGCCTCGCGCGCATCACCTTCGACTCGAACTTCAAGGTGGGCACGGTCGCCGCGAGCGACATCAGCATCAGCAACATTTCGGTGCAGCGCACCGGCACATCGCTGGTGGTGAAGGGCAAGATCAAGAACAACGCCAGCACGACGCTGGTCGCGCCGGGCGTCTGCGTCGTCGTGCGCGACTCCAGCAACGCCGTCCTGATCACAGGCACCGACTCGCTGGCCGACGCCGCGCAGAACGCGACGCAGAACTTCAGCGTCACGATCAAAGTGCCGGCTGACGGCACAGCGAACAGCGTCGACATCTGGGTCGACGGCCTCGCCGGCAGCGCGAGCGGCGCACCGGTCGCGCCGCAGTCTGCACCGAGCAACTCCGTCGGCGTCTGCACCGCAACGACCACGGCGATCGCCACCAACACGGCGACCGCGACGACCACCGGCACCGCAACGGCAACCGTGACCGCCACCGCGACGCCAACGGTCACGGCCACGGGTACAACGACGCCCGCCGCGACGAGCACGAATACAAGCACGAACACACCGGTCCCGTCCAGCACGCCCTGCTAAGCAGGCGCACGCATGCGTAACGAAGGAGGCTCGCCAATCGGCGAGCCTCCTTCTTTGTGTCGGCGATCGAATGCGACGCGGCAAGCGGGAGGCCACGATCGATGATCGGAGCGAGTCCGTAGGGACGCAGCTTTAGCTCCGTCCGTCTGCTGGGTTGGCACGGAGGTGTCGGCGCCGATTGCGCACGTGGCCCGCCCACGATGCCCCCAACTGCCAACCCCTAACTTCGCCCCACCAGCGACCAACCCCCCATCATGCTATAAATCTCCGAATCCACCCCGGTCGCGCCGCCGGCCCACAGGGTCGCCGTAGGCGACAGCCAAGTTAGGAGCGCACCCATGGTCGCCACCGCAGACATCATCGACGAGATCCGGCTCATCACGGAAGAGCGCAGCTTGCTCAAGCACCCGTTCTATCAGGCGTGGCAGAACGGCGAACTGACGCTCGACCACCTGCGCGGCTACGCGTCGCAGTACTACCCGCACGTGCTGGCGTTCCCGCAGTACGTCAGCGCTGCCCACGCCATCTGCCCCGGCCAGGGCGAGCGCCAGGAGCTGCTGGAGAACCTCATCGAAGAGGAGCGCGGCGACGAGAATCACCCGGAGCTGTGGCTACGTTTCGCCGAGGGCGTCGGCGCCACGCGCGACGGCATCGAGGCCGCACAGCCGCTGCCCGAGACGGATCAGCTCGTCGCAACGTTCCGCGATGCGACCATGCGCCGCTCGTTCGCCGAGGCGTGCGCGGCGCTTTACGTGTACGAGTCACAGGTGCCGGAAGTGGCGAAGACGAAGATCGCCGGCCTCAAGCAGTTCTACGGCATCGATACCGAGCGGGCGCTGCAGTTCTTCGAAGTGCACATCGGCGCCGACGAAATCCACTCGGCGGTCGGCGCAGGCATGGTGCGCCGTCACGTCAACGACGAAGCGTCGCGCACGGCCGTGCTGGCGACGGCGCGCGAGTGCGCCGACGCGCTCTGGTCGTTCCTCGACGGCTGCCACCGCGAGTACGTCGCGGCATGAGGGGCTGTCCTGACGAACCGCATCGACCGCTGACCGCGCACGGAGACGAGCGGGCATGACGCTGGATCTCACGTTCCTCGGTACGGGCAACGCCTTCGCGCCGACGCGCTACTGGAGTTCGTTCGTCGCGAACGGCAAGTACCTGTTCGACGCGCCGCCGACGCTGATGCCGCATCTCCACAAGCTGAAGATCGATCCGCGCGACATCGAGGTGATCTTCATCAGCCACTTCCACGGCGATCACTACTTCGGCCTGCCGTTCGCGCTGCTGGAGTTCGCCGAGAAGGAACCTCGCGAGAAAGACCTGACGATCGTTGGCCCGCCCGGCATCAAGCAGCGCGTCGAGGCGTCGACGAATCTGGCATTCGCCAACGTCTTCCGCAAGCGCGATCGCGGCTATCATCTGACGTTTGTCGAGGCGAGAAACGAGCGCGAGGCGCAGGTTGGCGACATTACCTACACGCCGTACCGTGTGCAGCACGTGCCGGATCTCGATTCGTTCTCGTACCGCGTGACGATCGACGGCCACACGATCGCGTATACGGGCGACACGTCGTACTGCGAGCCGCTGCTGCGTTTGTGCGAAGGCGCCGACGTGCTCGTGTCGGAGTGCTCGTGCTGGACGGAGACGTGCGGGATGATCCACATGACGCCGAACGATGTGCTGAAACTGCGCGCGGCGATCGACCCCAAGACGAAGATCATCCTCACGCACATCGGCGCCGGCGAAGCGCCGCAAGCCATCCACGACGCCGGCATCATGATCGCCGACGACCTCAAGACGATCACGTTGTAGCGATCGGTCGTCGGTCGTCGGTCGTCGGTCGTCGGTCGTCGGGGACGGTGCACCACAGAGGCACCGAGGCACAGAGGTTGTTGGGGGCGGGTAAGCGAATCGCCGGTCGTCGAATCGGCGTGCGCAATTCGAAATGCCGTTCGTAGGACGCAGCTTTAGCTCCGTCCGAACGTTGGGGACGGACCTGAAGGTTCGTCCCCTGCGGCAGAGGTCTGTTTGGTGAACCGTCAACCGCCGAACGACATGCGAGTGACGCCGTCGAATAGGGCAGCGCTTTCAACACCGCTACCATGTGGGCTCGCCGAAGGCATGCGGCGGACGATCGCAGTCGCCGCAGACGCGGCAGGCGCGGAGCTCCCGCCGCAAAAACAGAAAACTGCGATTCAATGTCGCCTATAGCAGCTACCGTCAGTCATAGAAATCGACGAAGCGTGACATCGGTCGCGAACTCACGCTTACCCGTGATGGCGAGGCCGTAGCGCCGCTCGCTAGTCGCCGCAGGGACGCACCTTTTGGTCCGTCCGAGCGTTCCGGACGGGGCTAAAGCCGCGTTCCTACGGCCTCATATTCACGATCCGTTCCGCGGCCCGCGTTTCCCGCTTCCCGCTTCTCGCTTCCGGCTTCCAATCTCCAACCTCCAACGCCCTACCCGCCCGGCCGCCGGCCCTTGTCGATGCAGTAGTACAACCCGACGGCCTTCGACGTGAACATCGAGTAGCGGTTGTCGAAGACGAACTCGTACTGGCCGGGGATAGTGACGGGGAACGAGAAGTCGTAGTTCTCGGCGCGCGGCCCGCGCAGGAGCAGCAGGTTCTGCGGCGTCATGATGCGCATGAGGATGTCGACCTTACCGAAGCCGCCGTTGACTTCGTAGGTGCCGCGGAGGATCTGGTTCTCCTGCAGAATCACCGTGCGCGACGCGACGGCGCGCGACTTCACCTGGAAGTTCACGTTCGTGCAGTCCTCGGGGTGGCCATTCGTGAGCGATCCCGCGTGCGCGGGCGTCCCGACGGAGCCGACGGCGAAGCGATTCATCGCCACCCAGCCGCCAATGACGCCGCCCGCAAGCAGCCCAAACAGCGCCAACCCAAGCAAGAACGTACGCAAGATCTGCACCCCTTGGTGAAGCATCGGCATCGAACGGGAGGTTCTGGTGGCGCGCCACACTCCAAAGGCGCACACGGCAAGCGGCGGAGAAGGTCGTATGAGGCCGTAAGGACGCACCTTCAGGTCCGTCCCCGACGTGCGGATGGGCGAGAAGGGCGAGCTTGAGGACGCAAACGGGGCGAAAGCGTAGAACCGCGCCTCGGGATCCGGCCGACGATTAGGACGGACCTAAAGGTGCGTCCCTACGTTCTTGGAACCACGCGCTGGCGACAAAACGCGACCGACGACCGACGACCACCGACCGACGCTACAGTGCGTACTCGCGAATCGCCCACGCAACGCCGTCGTCGACGTTGCTGGGGCCGACGACTTCGGCCTGCGCCTTCACGTCGTCGGGGGCGTTGCCCATCGCCATGCCGATGCCGGCGACGCTCATCATCCGCAGATCCGGCGCGGCGTCGCCGATGGCCATCGTTTGCTCGATGGGTACGCCGACGTGATCGCAGACGAGCTGGAGGGCACGGCCCTTGTCGGCGGATGCATGCACGATGTTCAGGTACGGCGGGAATGTTTCGCTGTAGCCGTACGCGAGGTTCAACACGCCGTCGTAGCGATTGCCCACGCGGGCGCGCAGGCCGTCGCAGGCATCCTGCCCAAAGAACAGAAACGCTTCGACACCGCCTGCCACGTGATCGGAGAGCCGCTGCGTACGCACCATGCCGTGCGGCAGGCGCGACGGATCGAAGTTCGCGCGGCGCGTCAGCAGGTGCGTCGTGTCGTCGACGGTCGCCATCGATTCGAATTGGCCTTCATCCGCAATCGCGGCGATCTCGATCGCTGCATCGGCAGGCACATCGAGTTGCAGCAGGCGCGCGTCATCGATCGGGCTGCGAATCATCGCGCCGTTGTGGCAAATGATCGGCGATGTGACGCCGAGCAAATCCGCCGTGCGCTTCGCCAGCAAGTACCAGCGCGATGTCGCGATCACGATGTGGACGCCGGCCGCAACCGCATCGCGTACCGCCGCGGCATTGCCATCGCTGACGGCGTTGCCGCGATTGAGCAGCGTGCCGTCGAGATCGAGCGCGACGAGACGGATGCGCGGCGGCGTCACGAGGCGCTGCCAGCTTTCGGAAAGCCGAGGCCCATCGCCCGCATACTCACGTAGCGCCCGCCGCCGATGACCAGATGATCGAACAGGTCGATGTCCATCAGGCGGCCCGCGTCGTAGACCTGGCGCGTCATCATGCCATCGGCTGATGACGGCGTCGGGTCGCCGGATGGATGGTTGTGCAGGAGCACGATCGATGACGCCTTGTCGCGGATCGCATCGGAGAACAGGTCCGCGACGCGGATGTGCGTTGTGTGTGGGCTGCCGATGTAGACCGTGGGGATGCTCATGATGCGCTGGCGCGCATCGAGCAGCGCCACGCGCACATGCTCCTGATCGAGCAGCGACATCTCGCCGAGCAGCATCTCGGCCAGCTCTTCCGGGGACCGGATGATCGGACGCGCCTCCGCGGTCGTGGATGCCAGGCGCATTCCAAGCTCGAGCGCGGCCTTGATCTGCGCCGTCTTCGCCTCGCCCAACCCCTTCTCGTTGCACATCTCGGTGAACGATGCGCGCCACAGCCCGGGCAACCCCTCGAATCGCGCGAGCAGTCGCGTCGCCTGCGTGAGCGCGCTCTCCTTCGACGAACCGACGCGCAGCAGAATCGCGAGCAGTTCGGCGTTCGCGAGCGCCTGCGCGCCAGCATCGCGCAAACGCTCGCGCGGGCGATCCGTCGCGGGCAGATCGCGGATCAGAGTGTAGAGAGGCGCTTCGGCGAAGGACATAGGACGCGATCCTATCAGAACAGGTGTTCCCCGGCAAGCGGCACTATACTACGGCGATGCAAGCAATCGTATCTGCTCTCGATGACCCGCACCGCGAGATGGTGGACAACATCTGGGGCGAGCTGAAGGCCGTGTTCGGCCTGCAGGGCGTCATCGGCAGCACGCGCCCGCATCTCACCTACCACGTCGCCGACGCGTACGACGCAAGTGCCATCGTCGACGCGCTCGGCGCGGTCGCGCGCGCATCGCAGCGGTTCACGCTCGAGACGCACGGCCTCGGGGTGTTCCGCGGCGACGAGACGGTGCTGTACCTGCACGTCTCGCCTTCGGCAGCGCTTGCTGCGATGCACGATCGCGTGTGGGACGCTGTCACGCCGATCGCAACGGCGCCGAAGCCGGTGTACGCAGCCGCGACGTGGGTGCCGCACATCACGCTGGCGATCGGCGATCTGACGGAGGAGGTGCTGCCGCTCGCGCTCCAGCTCCTGAATCGCCGCACGTACGAATGGACGATCCCAATCACGAATGTGTGTTTGATCGAGAACACGGAATCGGCAAGTGCGGAGTGGCGGCGGTTCGACCTGCTCCTCGGATGACCGGGCGTCGCGGGTTCAATCACACGCTTGCCGGCGCCGTCCGGCACGGACATGACGACTCGGACGCGAGTCAGCGTCTTGATAGCCAGTCGGTAATCGTGTGTGCCAACCATTCGGGCTGTTCTTGATGCACGGGATGACTCGCGCCCTTCGCCTCCAAGAACTCGCCGCCTACAATCGCCTTCGCCATCTCTCTGACCAAGGCCGGCGGCGCGAACATGTCGTTCTCGCCGGTGATGAGCAGAGCGGGACACGAGATATTCGCAGCCCGGGAACGACTGATGTCGCATCCTCCCTCCATGATCGCGCGCAGCGCTGCGCCGAAGCTCCGAGTCATCACGCGCGCGTTGGCTTCTCCGTACGTCGCCTTCATGTGCTCGGAGAACTCCTTCATAGGTGGAATGGGGCTATCGACCATGTTCAACATCGCATCGGCCATCTGCGGGATGTTGGCGAGCTCGCCGCCGGCGCCCCATGTGATGATGGACCGGGCACACTTCGGTTGCATGGCGGCCATCAGCAGCGCATATTCGCCCCCGTCGCTGAACCCGATTAGGTGCGCGGGTGATGCGCCCGTCGCTTCGAGCATGGCGAGGAACACCGGGGCATCGTCCTGAAAATAGCTGGGCGTGTATTCCCGCGGCTGCGGATCCGACTTTCCCGATCCCGGCAGGTCGGCGGCGATCACCCTGAACTTCTGCGCCAACGCCTCCCGCAGCGGTCCGAATTCATCGATCGTGCCGCCCCATCCGGGCAGCAGTAGAACGGGATCTCCGCTACCAGACTCTTCGAAGTAGATGCGGCTTCCGCTCTGCTCGAACCATGCCATCGTGCGCTCCTCCTCGGTTGACGCTCGACGTAGCGTCAGAATATCGCCCTGAAGCATTCGCACAGGCGCACACTATCGTGTCATTCGAGCCCCCAACCGTTACACGGCTCCGCGGGGTGTGCGTGCGTGTGCTCGTTTTGTGCAGCAGTTGCGCCGCTACCAGAGAGTCCAGGAAGGCCGCTCGATCGAGCGGCCTTCCTACGACTACAAACTACGAACTGTGAACTACAAACTCCCCCGCTACACCTTCTCCAGCACCTGCAGGGTGCAGGCGGAGCCGAGACCGATGACGTGCGCCATGCCGACCTTTGCGCCTTCGACCTGGCGGTTGCCGGCTTCGCCGCGCAGGTGCCAGACGACTTCGCAGACGTTGGCGACGCCGGTTGCGCCCAGCGGGTGACCCTTCGACAGGAGGCCGCCGCTGGCGTTGACGGGGATCTTGCCGCCGACGCTCGTTGCGCCTTCATCGATCATGCGGCCGGCTTCGCCTTCGCCGCAGATGCCGAGGTTTTCGTAGTGCAGCAGCTCCGCCGTGGCGAAGCAGTCGTGCAGCTCGATGAGGTCGAGGTCGCCGGGGCCGATGCCCGCCTTCTCGTACGCCTCCTTCGCCGCGTTGCGCGTGAGGGTGTTGATGTCGGGCATGATCAAGTCGCGCTGCGTCCACGGATCCGACGTCAGCACCGACGCCGCGACGCGAATCGGCTTCGTCGTGTACTGGCGCGCCTTATCCATCGAGCAGAGGATCGCCGCGGCGGCGCCATCGCCCGTCGGGCAGCACATGTAGAGCGTGTTCGGCCACGAGACGACACGCGCGTTCAGCACTTCCTCGAGCCCGACCTCGGTCTGGTACTGCGAGTACGGGTTATGCATGGAGTGCTTGTGGTTCTTCACGGAGACCTTCGCGAAGTGCTCCTGCGTGGAGCCGTACTTGCGCATGTGCTCGACGCCGGCCATGCCGAAGACTGCGGGCATGAGGCCGGAGCCCAGCACACCTTCGGTGCTGTACGCCGGGTCGCCGCCGGCGCCACCGCCGCCGAGCAGGCCCATCTTGCCCATCTGCTCGGAGCCGATGGCCATCGTCATGTCGTAGGCGCCGGATGCGACAGACATGTACGCCTCGCGGAAGGCCGTCGAGCCGGTGGCGCAGGCGTTCGCGACGTTGATCACGGGCACGCCCGTCTGGCCGATGATCTGCAGAATGCGCTGGCCGACCATGGCGTTCGACTGGTAGAGGTTGCCGCTGGCGACCAACTCGATGTCTTTCATGTCGACGCCGGCGTCCTTCAGCGCGAGGTGCGCGGCCTGCGCGCCCAGCTCCGGCACGGTCTTCTCTGGGTAGCGTCCGAACTTGATCATTCCGACGCCGATCACTGCTACGTCTCGCATGGTGTTCCTCTCCTACGGGTGAGCCGGGGTCTTTCTTCCGGCGCTACACGCGGGCGGCCACACGGGGCCACCCCTACGGTTGGTGGCGCCGTGCTAGATCGGCTTGAAGCTGAATGCGATGACGTCGTTGCCTTCGCGGTCGGTGCGGATCTTTTCGGTGACCATCTGTACGGGCATGCCGAACTTCAGGTTCTTCGGGTCGGGCTCGACGCCCTGGATGTTGCAGCGCACGCTGACGCCTTCGGGCAGGTCGACGATCGCCGCGATGTACGGCGTCGGCACGCCCGGCGCTGACTGATGGACGATCGAGAAGACGTGCAGCTCGCCTTTATCGCTGAGCTGAACGTCGTCCATGGCGTCGGTCGAGAAGCACTTGCTGCACGCCATGCGCGCGCCGAGGTAGGTGGCGCCGCACTTCTTGCAGCGGCTCCCCTGCAGGTACGGGTTACCTGTTGCGGGGAGTTTGAGGAATGGGACGATGGGGCGCTGGGTCTTTTCGGCGGCTGGGGCTTCTGCCATGGCGGCCTCCTTCTATATCAGAGCGTGCCGCGTGCAGTGTGAGGATAGGAGCCGTGCCCGGACGCTTCTCGGCGCCCGCAGGTGTTCGCATCCACGTGCTGCACGAACCTCGCCGGATCCCGCCGTGCGGCGGAGTACCGATGAGGTAGATCGGCATTATCTGCCTGTGGCGGCATGTGGTCAAGCGGAGTGTATGGGGCCCCTCTCCCCGGCCTTCGGCCACCCCTCTCCCACAAGGGGCGAGGGGACGGATTGAAGCCCTCACCCGGCCCTTTAGGCCACCCTCTCCCGCTCGGGGAGAGGGACGGATTGCGCGACGCGGCGTTGTTATGTCGCGCGATTTGAATCTAATGATGTACCTTTCCGCGAATTTTTTCTTTTCCGTCCGGGAGGCTGCGTCATGATGGCCCCGCACTTCCTCGTACTTGCCCGGAATGGCCAGCGCGCGGGAAGTCAGCCCACGACGTGGCCGCATCCGCTGTGAACGTATGTCGGTGATCGGCTACCTGTCAAGTGGCGGGACGGCCGGACGGTGAACCACGGGTTTCACAGATGGCGACGAGCTGGCCTGTGCGCGGCGTCGAGGAAATTGGCAGCGGCGCGCGCACCTCACCCCCCCGGCGCGGCGACCAGGCCAGGCTCTCTCTACATCCATGGGTGACCGCGTACAGAGAACCAGGCGGCGTCAATTGACCTCTCAGGTTCGTTCACGCATCATCTGTGGACACACGAACCGCAGGGGAGCCATGCCAAGCGAACGTATGCAGCGCCAAATTGACGGCCTCCTCGACGAGGCTGAGGCGGCTGTGCGTGCGCTCGACTGGAAGACCGTTCGCGACCGTGCCGACGCGGTCCTGCGTCTCGACCCGGATAACGAAGATGCTCGCTCGCTTCTGGGCGCCGCGAATCGCGATGGGCCGACCGGGTCATCAGCATTGCCATCACAGGCAGCGACAGCCTCCGAAACACCATCCGCACCGCCACTCCCGACCGCCTTCGCCGCCGGCCGCTACACCGTGCGCGCCTTCCTCGGCGAAGGTGCGAAGAAGCGCGTCTACCTCGCCCACGACACCAAGCTCGATCGCGACGTCGCCTTTGCGCTGATCAAGACCGACGGTCTCGATGCCGACGGCATCGTCCGTGTGCGGCGCGAGGCGCAGGCGATGGGCCGCCTCGGCGACCACGCCCACATCGTTACGATCTTCGACACAGGAGACGAGAGCGGAGCACCGTTCATCGTCTCGCAGTACCGCGGCGGCGGCAGCGTCGAGGACCTCCTGGCGAAGGCGGAAGGGCACCGCATCCCACCGGAGCAGGCGATGAAGATCGCAGAGCAGGTGTGTCAGGCGCTGCAGCACGCGCACGGCCGCGGCATCATCCATCGCGACCTCAAGCCCGGGAACGTCTGGCTCGACGCCGACGGCAACGCCGCGCTTGGCGACTTCGGCCTCGCCATCGCAATCGACCGGTCACGCATGACGATGCAGGGCATGATGGTCGGCACCGTCGCCTACATGCCGCCGGAGCAGGCGCTCGGCCGCACGCCCGACGCCCGCAGCGATCTCTATGCGCTCGGCGCCATGTTGTACGAGATGGTGACGGGCCGCCCGCCCTTCCTCGGCGACGATGCCGTCGGCGTCATCTCGCAGCACATCAACACCGCGCCCGTCGA
>JANXYW010000398.1 GCA_025355835.1 Chloroflexota bacterium | reverse complement strand
GAGAAGGTCGTCGGAACGGGGTAAAACGGGCGTATCCGGGGCAAATCCGCGAATCTGTCCAGATTCGCGCCAGATTCGGCCGAGATTCGCTTGACAAGCGCTGGGAGCGGTCTATTATGCGTTTGACCGCGTTCAAGTGAGAAGAACTGCTAATCCGCATATTCGAAAGACGCAGGTCGAGCTCGGGGGCCCGCCAAGGAGCCCGCAATCGTCGTAGCCACTGGAGGTATGACCGTGGAAGCCTACTGCCTGAAGTGCAGGACCCAGCGCGAAATGAAGGACGCCACCGCCGTGACGATGAAGAACGGCAAGCCTGCCACGAAGGGCGTGTGCCCGACGTGTGGCACCGGCATGTACAAGATCGGCAAGGCGAAGTAGCGCTTCTTCGCCGCGAAATCGAAGCTTCGGGGGCGGCATGAGCCGCCCTCTTTGCGTTCACCACAGAGACACAGAGACACAGAGGCACAGAGGGTAAGGTTGGGATTCAGAGGGCGGCGTGCAAGAGGTTCACAAGTTGGATTCCGAGCGACGGCGGCCTAACGTCATTCTTGATTGTGATCCGGGGATCGATGACGCGATCGCGCTGCACCTGATTGCGGATGAGCATCGGAAGGGCGTGCTCTGGCTCGATGGCATTGTCGCGGTTGCAGGCAACGTGCGTCTCGACTTCACGGGGCGCAATGCGGCGTTCGTGGCGCACGAGGTCGGGCTCGGAGATGTTCCGGTGGTGCGCGGCGCGGTCGGGCCGATAGTCGAGCGCGAGGCGGCGGATGCGTCGAAGAGTTCACAGCGATTTAAGGACTGCTTAACGTTCGCGCGATGAGGCGTCGCTAGAGTGGAATGAACGGGATCGCCCGGGACAAGCTCCCCCGTTTCGAGCGGTGACCGGAACGACGCCGGGGCGCGCCAAACCCCGCATGATGCGCGCCCCGGCGTTTGTTTGTCCGCCGCTATTTTTGCGAGCGCAGCGACTTCAAGAGCTTCGGCATATCGGGATAGCGCATCAAGGACGCGCCGCCATCGGCGTGGAAGACCTGACCCGTGACGAACGACGATGCGTCGCTGGCCAGATAGATCGCCATGCCGGTAAGGTCGCTCGTCTGGCCGACGCGGCCGAGCGGTGTTTCGGCGACGATCGCCTCGCCGACGCCGGGCAGCTTCATCCATTCGGTCATGCGCGTATCGATTGCGCCGGGGCCAATGGCGTTTACGCGGACGCCGAACTCACCGAGTTCGAGCGCAGCCACCTGCGTCATCATGTTCACTGCCGCCTTTGAGCCGCAGTATCCGGACATGCCCTTCGCAGGCATCGCACCACTGAGCGACGAGATGTTGATGATCGAACCGCCGCCGCGCTCTCGCATGGCGCGCGACTCGTGCTTCATGCAGGCGAGCACGCCGAGCACGTTCGTGCGCCAGATCTCCTCGGCGATTTTAAGATCGGCGTTGCGGACGAGCGACATGCCGCCGCCGGTGCCGGCGGCGTTCAGCGCGATATCGAGACCGCCGAAGCGCTCAACAGCGGCGCGGACGGCGGCTTCGACATCGGTCTCCGATTGCACGTCGGTGCGCTGCACGAGACAGGCGTCGCCGGCTTCGGACTGTAGCGACGCGAGCGCGTCGGCGTCGCGGCCGCAGGCGACGACGCGCGCGCCTTCGCGAATGTAGGCGAGGGCGATGGCGCGGCCGATGCCGTGCGTGGCGCCGGTGACGAGGGCTACTTTTCCTTCGAGTGTTGGCATGGGGCTCCTAGTGAATAGTGACTAGTGAACAGTGACTAGTAACTAGTGATCGGTTCAGGACGGAGTGAAGATGTTCGCGCCGCTGTCTGTTGATGCGACGGTGCCGCTCGTGCCGATCACTTCGTGCTTGGTCATGGATTCCAGGGTCGCGCGATCTGTTGGGGTGTTGGCTATGAAGCGCCTGTTATCGGGCAGGCGGCCGATGACGATGCCGCGGTCGGGGGCGCCGTCGCGATCGAAGAGGACCGTATAGGTCTCGACGGTTGCGTCGCCGGAGGGCGCGTCGGTGAATGTTGGGTGCGGGCCGGCGTCGATCTGCGTCTGGTCTATCTTGGGGTTCGTGCGCTGCCAGTCACGCTGCGGCGGATCGGTCGAGTAGATGCCGGTGGAATGCTTAGTGACGTACCAGCCGTTCGCGGTGACGAGGCCGAGCTTGCCGCGATCGGCGCGGAGCTTGTCGACCATGGCAGCGATGCTGTGCGTAACGTAGTTGTTGCCGGGGCCGCCGAAGTAGGGCAGGCCGCCGGTGACGGTGAGCGGGCGCGAATCGTTCAGCGCGATGCCGAGCATGTCGCGGCCGATCTGCACGGCGGACGGGAAGCAGCTGTAGAGATCGAAATGGGCGATGTCGTCGATGGTGACGCCGGCCATGCCGAGCGCTCGTTGTCCGCAGGCGCGGATGGCGGGCGACGTGTGGAAGTCGGCTCGTTCGGTGAAGAACCAGTGATCGGTCGCGTCGCCGCAGCCCCAGAGGTACACCCAGCGATCCTCCGGAATGCCGAGACGGCGCGCTTCGCCGACGCTGGTCATCAGCAGCGCCGCTCCCTGGTCGACGTCGAGAATCGAGTTCATGTACTTGGTGTAGGGGAACCCGATGTAGCGGTTGCCGGGCGTGGGCGTGGCGATCTCGTGGGCTGACTTCGCTTCGCGGAACCAGGCGTGTTCGTTGTTCGCCGCGACTTCCGTGAACGGCGCGAACAGCTCGCCAAGCGCGGTGCGATGCATATCGAGCGAGCGGCCGTAGTGGGCGCGGAGCGCGTTCTCGAACAGCGGGTAGACGGCGGTGGGGAGCGTCGCTCCGTGCGCTGCTTCGGCCTCGTTGATGCCGGGGCGCGTGTCGCCGACGTCGGGCGTCGGGTTGCCACGCGGCGACCAGCCGAGATCGACGCCTTTCGCGCGGGCGCGGCGTGCGGAGTACATGCTCTCGGCGCCGGCGATGAGGACGAGATTGAGATCGCCGTTGTGGATGCGCTCGGCGGCTTCGTTCACCTGCCACTGTGGCGTATTGCCGCCGAGGGCGGTGTAGATCTGCTCGCGCGGTGCGACGGCGAGGGCGTTCGAGAGATCGTGAGCAGGCGCTTTCGATGGCCATGAGAAGACGTTGACGACGCGGATCGAGTCGAGGCCGTGGAGGAGATCGCCGGCGCGCGCATCAGCCTCGGCGAGGCGGGCGGCCTCGGCCATGAGCGCGAGCGGTTCGCGCGGGCGCTCGGTCTCGGGCCGCTGCGTGACCTGGCCGGCGCCGACGATGATCGGGAGGTTGTCGTCCATTTGATGTTCACCACAGAGGCACAGGAACTGGAGGCTGGAAGTTGGAGGTTAGAGGTTGGAGGGCCCTGAAGCCAGAGCGCGGACGATCTCGTGGCGGGTGAATCGGGGGGTCGATATACTTCGCTCGCGTGGCGCCATCGTCTAGAGGCCCAGGACGCCGCCCTTTCAAGGCGGAGATCGCGGGTTCGAATCCCGCTGGCGCTACCATTTTCCTCAAAGCTCCCACGGCACCTCGGCATAGGGAAGGCGGGATTGGCGCGGTCGTCACTCTGCGAGCGTGACGGTGCCTGCGCCGCCGTCGATGGTGACGATTTGGCCTTCGCGGATGCGCGTCGTTGCGCCTTGCACGGCGACTACGGCGGGGATGCCGTACTCGCGCGCGGTGATGGCGGGGTGCGAGAGCGCGCCGCCCGTTTCGGTGATGATGCCTGCTGCGATGCCGAAGAGCGGAGTCCACGCGGGCGTCGTCATGACGCAAACAAGGATGTCGCCGGACTGCAGCCGGGCAGCCTCCTCCGGCGCGCGGATGATTCTGGCGGGACCTGTGGCGTCGCCGCGGCTGGCGGGCGCGCCGCGAAGCTGGTCGGGTGGCGGTAGGGCTGCGGCTGTCGGCGCTGCGGCGGGCTTACCGATCGCGGCGGGCGGCGTCACTTCGCACCACCGCTTCCATTCGCGACGGCGTTCGGTGACGAGGGCGCGCAGGTCTGACGCAGGCTGTCCTTCGAAGTCATCTGGTACGAGGAAGAGGATGTCTTCCGCGCGATCGATGCTGCCGTCTCGTACGAGCACGGCGCCTTTTCGGAGAAGGAGGGCGCGCATCTCGCCTGTGATGACCATTTGCCAGTACGCCCTGCCTTCGCGGACGCTGACGTAGCCGTCCATTTCGGCGACGATCTTTGCGAACTCTTCGTGCTTCTCGGGCGTGAGTTGGGCAAGTGCGCGTTCGGTCGCCTCCCTTCGGAAGACGATGCTGCGTGCGGTCTGCGCGGCCGGCGATGCATTCGCTGACCGGAGCTGCGCGCGCACGAGCGATAGCGGGGCGTCCGGCCGCTCGCTCCATGTTGGCAACGCAAGATCCCATCCTTGCGATCGGGAACCGTGACGATCGACGAGCGCGTCGAATGCGGCCACGAACTTGGCGGCGGTGGGTTCACGCCGCAGCGATGCGAGCACGTCGGCTGCGTCGGAGTTGAGGGTGTTGGCGACTGCGGGTGTCTGGCGCGCCAACTCTGCGAGTTCCCATATTTCGGTATCGATGGTTTGTGAGGCGTTCTCTCCGCCTTGCGTCACTTCAAGCGAACGCAGCATGGCGTCGTCACCCGCGATGGGGCCGAGGAGTGCGATCAGCCGCAGGTTCGCCTCTCCCAGCAGCGATTGCGCGGTGAACGTCTGAGAAAAGCCGTAGGCCCAGAGTTCGGCGGATGCGCGCAACGGCTTGTCGGTGCTGGTTGCCGCTAGTCCGCGGGAAGCGGCTTGAATGCGCGGTTCGCCGTGTTCCTGCCAGAACTTCATCGCGTTGCCGTACTGCCGGACGACCTCGTGGTAGCGCGCGGCTATTGTTGCCAGACGTTTCAGCTCGTAGGGGTTCGCTCGCACGTACAAGAACGGGCCGGCGAGTTGGAAACGATAGAACATCGCGGGAGGCTCCATGGCCGCCTCTTCCCATGCGCGATCTACGCCCGGCCAGCTGGCGTTTCGACGCCAGACGTCCATCGGTGTCAGCGCATCGGGCCAGTGCGACCGATCGCGCTGCCAGTCGCAGTCCTCAGCGCCCTCGTACACCCACTGCACCGGCAGCTCTGCACCGCCGTCGCACGTAATCATTGCAGTGAGAGGATCGGTCACGTTTTGCATCCGTTTCTTGACGCTGGGGCCGCACCGGCCAAACGCCGATGATCGCGTTTCCCTTCACGTTCCGTTAATCTAGCGCAATGTGGGGCGGCGGGCGATGCGGCGCTCAAAGCGGTGCCAGTGCCGGGGAACAGAGCGCGTACGGTCGCGTTCGCGGGAGCGACGATGAGTCACATTCGCTGGTTGGGCGACGACGATTGTCATCATGACGCGATTGTGGGCGGCAAGGCGGCGAGCCTGAGCCGGCTTGCATCGCTGCATACGGTACCGCCTGGGTTCGCGATCCCGGCCTTGCCTGCGGGTCAGAGTTCGTTGCCGGAAGCGCTCGCTCAGGCGATCGAACGCGCGTACCGCGCGCTCGGGGAGGGATGCGGCGCATTGCAGCTGGCCGTGGCGGTACGTTCGTCTGCGCTGGATGAGGACGGAGCGGACGCGTCGTTCGCGGGACAGCACGATACGTACCTCAACATCTCCGGCGTCGATGCGGTGTTAGACGCGGTGCATCGGTGCGTGCAGTCGGCCGCATCGTCCGAGGCGATGGCGTACCGAAGGCAGCGAGAGATATCGATCGACGACATCCGCATGGCCGTGCTCGTGCAGCAACTCGTACCGGCGGACGTGGCCGCGGTCGTGTTCAGTGCGAATCCCATTTCGGGCAGTCGCGAAGAAATGATGATCAACTCGAACTGGGGTTTGGGCGAGAGCATCGTCGGAGGCAGCGCGACGCCGGACACGTTCGTGGTGCAGAAGCAGGGGCTCGAAGTGACGTGGCGCGACATCGCGCGGAAGGATCGCATGACCGTCATGACGGCTGCGGGCACGGCCGAGATCGACGTGCCGCCGGAACTGCAGACGGCATCGAGCCTTGACGATGCGCAAGTTCGCGAGGTGGCGCAACTCGCACTGATGCTGGAGAACGCCGTGGGCTACGCCGTGGATGTTGAGTGCGCGATTGCGGCGAACGCGCTGTACTTGCTGCAGTGCCGGCCGATTACGACGTTGGGGTGAGGACGCGAAAACGATGACCGAATCGGATCCACGCGGCGAGCTGCATCCGCAGGTGAAGACGCTGTACGACGTGTTGCACGCAACGCGGTCGACGGAGCGTGTGTTCGAGGCGGAGGCGATGCGGGGTCTGGATGCGATGACGGCGCAGGTGTTCAGCATCGGCGCGCCTGCGACGCCGGAACCCGTCGAGATGCAGATTCCCGGGCCGGGAGGAGACATCCGCGCACTGGTGTTCACCCCGGAACATATTGCAGGCGACTTGCTACCGGTGCTTCTGTACCTGCACGGCGGCGGATTCGTCGTTTGGAGTCCGGAGACGCATGCAAAGTTGTCGAAGCTGCTCGCGATCGGCGCTGGCGCGATCGTCGTCAGCATCGACTATCGCCGATCGCCCGAGCACCCGTATCCAGCGCCGCTGGACGATTGTGTGGAGGCGTTTCGGTGGCTGCGGGCGAATGCGGCGTCGCTCGGCGGAGACGCTGGGCGAATCGCGGTGGGCGGCGATTCGGCGGGCGGCAATCTCGCGGCCGCGACTGCATTGCGCATGATCGCTGCGGGCGAGGCCGCGCCAGAGGCGACGCTGCTGATCTGCGCGTGGACGGATGTCGGAAATGCGACGCCGTCGTTCACGCTGTTTGCGCCGGACGACCCGATCCTCGATACGCTGGTCATGAGTTATTTCCGTGAGTGTTACGCGCCGGATCCGGCTCAGTGGGATGATCCGTTCGTCAGTCCGCTGCGCGGCGACCTGCGCGCGTTCCCGCCGACGTGCGTCGTGATCGGCGGCATCGACCCGCTTCGCGACGACGGGTTACTGTTCGCAGAGAAGCTGCGCGCAGGCGGGCGCGTGGTCGACGAGCAGTTCTACGCCGGGATGCCGCACGAGTTCATGCTTTGGGTGCCGCCGCTGGAGGCAGGCCGTCCGGCCATCGACGCGATGTGCGCCTTTCTGCGCCGGACACTGGCCCGTCCCGCGTAACATCGATGCTAGGGCGGCCGGCGCGGAGTCGATTACTCTCAAGCTGCGCGATTTGACATACTGCCTCACCTGATGGCGCCGTAGCCCATCTACCTTCCCCGTCGAGTTGCGTGCCGGACGCCTCGCGAACAAACGCGATGGCGGCGCTCGCTGTGTGCTGGATGTTCGAGATCGTTTCTATCAGTGGAGTTTCTGCGGTTGCCGCAACGCCGACCATCCTGGCTGCGGTGGCGCTCGGGTTGGGCGTTTCCATGGCCCTTGCGATCGGGCCGATTGCGAGCGGCATCGAGCCGCAAGTGTCGGCGTACGTCCGCGGCAGGGGGACGGGAGATGCGCGGCGCTCGAATCGGTCGCGACTGCCTGCGCTGCCTATCGCGATTGTGTTCGCTGTGTTCGGTGCGATGCTGGTCGGCACGGCAGCGTTGCTGTTCTGGGAGTCGGCGATGCGCGCGAAGACCGTCGAACAGCCGCGGTTCGAGCACGCGATCACACTCGGGTACGTCGCGTACGGCGGTGCGCCGGCGGTACCGGCAGGCGCGGTGACGGCTGAAACGCTCGCGCGAACGGCCACGCAGCCGCCGCTGTATTCGCCGCTCTTCTCCCGCATCGACTTCGGGTTTTCGTATGACATGACCTCGCAGAAGACGTTGTCCGTGACGGGATATGGCGGCGCGGCGCTTCGCATCAAGGCCGAGGACGGGTGGGAGCGAACGATCGCGCTGTTGTCGGCGCAGCCGCTGGCGGGACCGCACGTGACGATGTGGGCGACGCTGGATCTGGAGAGCCTGCGCTCGGTGATCTCGGGTGTCGAATTCGGGACCGGATCGCATTCGAATTGGTACGATCTGACGATCGTGCCAGTCGTGCGCTTGACCGGCGACCTCGGCGGCGAGCATATCGACGAGACGTATGGCCCGGAGTTTCGTTGGCGTTACGATGCCGCTCGAATCACGCCGGACGCCGCGCTGCGCAAGAGTGAGGTACACAACGTACAGGCGACCATTCAAGTGTCGCGACAGCTGCACGCGTTCGGACAATCGATGCGCTTTTCGGTGGCTCGATGGATGGCATTGCTGGCCGGCGTGAGCGCGCTGACGCTTGGCGCGGGCGTGACGGCGTGGGCGCGGCGCGGTGGTGCGCGTTCGGCAGTTGCGCCGACGCGGATGCAGATGATCGTTTCGTTCATGACGCCAGCGCAGACCGAAGACGCAGTCGCTGCCGGCGTGGGCGACGAACCTCCCGCGGGCTGAGCGCTCGGAGGCGCTTCGAACATTGCAATTCGCACGGATGGCCGTCGTCGCCGCGCTCGTGTCATCATTCGTCGAGACGATGATTGGGGACGAAAGGCGAGCCGATGACGACCGAGCAATCAGCCAGCGGACCGATCCTGTTCAATCCGTTTGACCCAAACTTTCGGTCGGATCCGTATCCGGTCTATCAGCGCCTGCGAGAAGAATCGCCGGTGCATCGCAGCCCGCTTGGGTTCTTCGTGCTGACGCGATACGAGGACTGCGCGAGTCTGCTGCGCGATCCGCGGGTGAGCAACGACTTCACCAATTCGACCGCGGCAATGGAAGAGGCTGCGAAGCAGGGCATCGATCTGGAGCAACTGGCGTCGGAGAACACGCGGCCGTTCTTGTTCATGGATCCACCGGATCACACGAGGCTGCGGAGTCTCGTGAGTAAGGCGTTCACGCCGCGCGTCGTCGAGGGTCTGCGGCCGCGCGCGCAACAGATCGTCGATCGCCTACTGGATGCGGCCGTGGCGCGTGGCGAGATCGACGTGATCGCCGATCTGGCGTATCCGCTGCCGGTGACAATCATCAGCGAGATGTTGGGCGTGCCTGCGGAGGATCATGAGGTGTTCCAGGACTGGTCGCAGGAGATGGCGCGCAGCCTCGATCCGGACTTCGTCCTGCCTGCGGATGTACTGGAGCGGCGGCAGAAGGCGGGAGACGAGTTCGCCGAGTATTTCCGCGCACTGATCGCGAAGCGACGCCTGGATCTGCGCGACGATCTTGTCAGCGCGCTGATCGCGGCCGAGGACGGTGGAGAGACGCTGTCCGAGAACGAGCTGCTGTCGACGTGCATTCTGCTGCTGATCGCCGGGCACGAGACGACGGTTAACCTCATCGGCAACGGCATGCTGGCGCTGCTGCGTCATCCGGATCAGATGGCGCGACTGCGCGACGATCCGTCGCTGATCAAGACAGCGGTCGAGGAGTTGCTGCGGTTCGACCCGCCGGTGCAGTTAACGGGGCGGACCGCGAAGGAAGACATTCCGCTTTCGGACGGTGTGCTGCCGGCGGGCCAGCAGGCGATCATGCTGCTGGGCGCGGCGAATCGCGACCCACGGCAGTTCGTCGAGCCCGATCGGTTGGATCTGGCACGCGAGGACAACAGGCATCTGGCGTTTGGGATGGGCATCCACTTCTGTCTGGGTGCGCCGCTGGCGCGGATCGAGGGGCAGATCGCGATCGGCGAGATGGCGCGGAGGCTGGGCTCGCCTGAGCTGATGGTCGCAGAGCCGGAGTACAAAGAGAACGTGACGCTGCGTGGGCTCGCGTCGCTGCCGGTGCGGTTCGCGGCGACGTAGGTTTGGGGTCGAGGGCGGCCGTGGCACGCGGGTGCGTGCTCCGTAGTCGGCGCTTCACGGTTCGTTCGCGCACGCGATCAGGGATCCGTGGGTGGGCGGTCGCACTGCGTCGGTCCGGCTTTGCCGGACACACAGGCGGGGGCGCCTATGCTCCGAGCTTCGCGCCGATTCGACTAGAGTCAGTCCGAATCGCTGGACTAGTTCTCACTAGTTGACGCGTCGGGTGGCGCCTTTCCAGTACTGATCGCGGATGACGAACTTCTGGAGCTTGCCGGTTGCGGTCCGCGGCAGTGAGTCGACGAAGTCGATGGAGGTCGGGCATTTGAAGTGCGCGAGGTGGTTGCGCGTGAACGCGATCACTTCGTGTTCCGTAGCCATGTGACCTTCGCGCAACACGACGAGTGCTTTTGGCGTCTCGCCCCACTTCTCGCTGGGCACACCGATGACGGCGCATTCGAGTACGGCCGGGTGCTTGTAAAGCGCGTCTTCGATTTCGGGCGAGCTGATGTTCTCTCCGCCGGAGATGATGACGTCCTTCTTGCGATCGACGATGTGGATGTTGCCGAACTCGTCCCAGACGGCAAGGTCGCCGGAGTGGAAGTAGCCGTCGTGAATGGCCATGTCGGTCTCGTCCTGCTGGCGCCAGTAGCCCTTGAGCACGACGTTCGAGCGCGCGCACACCTCGCCGATGGTGACACCATCTTGCGGCACGGGGCGACCCTCGTCATCGAGCACCCGGATGTCGACGCCGATCGCTTCGACGCCGGCGCGCGCGCGGCGTGCGTAGTCGCTGGTCGCGGTGTGGAAGTCCGGCGTCGAGACGGTGAGGATCGGTGAGGTCTCGGTGAGCCCGTAGATCTGCATGAACTCCCAGCCGAGTTCTTGCTCCATACGCTCGATGAACGCAGCGGGCGGCGGCGCGCCGGCGACGACGAATCGAGGCTTCGTCTTGATGTTGTGCTTCGCCTTGTCCGGATAGTTGAGGATCGTGCTAAGCACGGCGGGCGCCATGCAGGCGAATGTGACGCCCTCATCCTCGATGAGGCGGAAGATGTCGGGGCCGCTGACCGCGCGCAGCACGACGTGTGTTGCGCCCATGCCGGTGAGCGCGAACGGGCCGCCCCAGCCGCTGGCGTGGAACATTGGCAGCGTCCAGAGTTCGACGTCTTCGTGGCGGATGCCGAGGTGGGCGATAAAGTTGTAGGCGTTGATGTAGCAGTTGCGGTGCGTGAGCATCACGCCCTTCGGACGTGCCGTGGTGCCCGACGTGTAGTTGAGCGAGATCGTGTCGTTTTCGTCTTGCTCGATCGGCGGCGTGGCAGTCGTGGGCTGCGACGCGATCAGTTGCTCCCAATCGATCCAGCCATCGGGCGTGGGGCCTTCGTCCTGCGCGACGATCCAGTGCTCGACGCTCGTGAGGTTCGGGCGGATCTCGTCGACAATTTTCGTGTACTCATGGTCAACGAGCACGGTCTTCACGCCTGCGTGTTCGATGATGTATTCGTGGTCGGCGGCGGTGAGGCGGAAGTTGAGCGGCACGATGACCGCACCAATTTGCGTGACGCCGTAGTAGCTCTCGAGGAAGAAGTGCGAGTTGGGGCTGAGGATGCAGACGCGGTCTCCGGGCTGTACGCCGAGGCCGAGGAGCGCGTGAGCGAGCTGGTTCGCGCGCTGCTGGTACTGCAGGTACGTGAAGCGGCGCGGGCCGTCGACGATGGCGACTTTGTCCGGATAGAGCTTCGCGGCGCGGCGGAGAAAATCATTGATGAGCAGCGGTACTTCCACGTGAGCCTCCTGTGTACGGGCGATTCTAAGCGAATTCACCACAGAGACACAGAGACGCGAGATGGGGAGTGACCAGGAAGCTCGCAACGTTGAGGCCTACGGTCCAGGCGAGATTCGTCCTGCCCGCGCGGGCGCCGCGAAACGCGAGCAGGCAGCGCCATAGATAAGCGACGGGATGCAGATGTGTGTAGTGGCGACGAGGCTTGCAGTTGCGACAAACGCGCCGCCGAGTAGGTAGCCCGCGACCATCCAACTCGTGGCGAACAGTGCGCCCGTTGCCAGCAGCCAGACAAACCCTACGCCGCATGCAAAACGACGGGGCACGCCGTTGGCGGGGAGGCGGCGCGAACCCGTTAAGCGGCGTAGGCCGAGGCTATACACGAGATCAAAGGGGTGGAACGGCAGGATCGCGCCCAGGCCGGCAGTGGCCGCGAGAGCCCACAAGACCGGCGGCGATGCGAGGATCGTCCCGACGGCGCAAATCGTCGCGCAAAGGGCGGGCGCGAGCCGTAACCAAGGCGCGGCGGCGGCGAGTGTGTCGTCGTCGAGGCCGACGAATCCCTGGGTCTCAAGCCGCCGCCGGGTGTTCATCGATAGTGCCATCTCACCGCTCCACTACGCCGGCTTGAAGGCGGCGATCGTCACGCCGCGCGTATCGAATTCCTTGGCATCCGATTCGTGCTTCGATCCCGAGAAGACGTCGACCTGCCGTCCCCAGCGGATATCGCGGAAACCAACTTGGGTAAGCACCCAGTTCCACTCTGCTTCCAGCAGAGCACCGGCAATTCAGCCGGACCAGAGATCAATGTCGTCCTTCGCGTCCTGCGGCACTTCCTTGTGTACGACAATGTCGCCGATTTGGAAGCGGCCGCCCGGCTTGAGGACGCGATAGACCTCGCGCATCGCAACTACCTTGTCCGGCGTGAGGTTGATGACGCCGTTGCTGATCACGACGTCGGCGATCCCGTCGTCCACGGGAAGGCTTTCGGCGAAGCCGTGACGCACTTCGACGTAATGCAGTCCGAGGGCGTTCGCACCGGCACGCGCCTTCCCGATCATTGCTTCCGTCATGTCGACGCCGACGACACGGCCGGAGGGGCCGACCTGCTGAGCGGCGATGAGCGTGTCGAAGCCAGCGCCACAGCCTACGTCGACGACGGTTTCGCCAGGCCGTAAATCACCCATGGAGAAGGGGTTACCGACGCCGGCGAAAGACTCGACCGTCGAAGGTGGGAGCTGATCCACCAGCGCTGCGTCGTAGCCGAGCATCTCGGCCAGCGGGCGGCCTGTGTGGAAGTGGAACCCCGCTTCCGGCTCAAGAGCAACGCCGGTGTACTTCTCGCTGATCTGCTTGCGAAGCGTGTCCCGGTCGACGCGAGACGGGGTCACCTGCTCTACCATGTCCAGTCCCCTCTACGTTACGTTGATGGCCGTGGCGCCCGACGCCAGGCATTCGACGAGATTTGCAGCGGTACGAATCTGCGCACCCTCGATGAGGTCGCCGAGGCCGATACCGCGCGGCTTTGTGCACGCGGCGCAGGCCCAGATCTGGCCGCCACTCGCGAGGAACGCCTGGATGACCTCTTTGACGGGCTGAAAGCCCTCCTTGTGGATGCCGTCGGCGTAGCCCTTGGTCGCGAGGCGTACGCCCTCGACCGTGAGGAAGACGATCGCTTCCTGGTCTGCGCTCGCCGCGACGTTCGCGACGATGAACGGGAGGGTCGCGCGTTCCGGATCTTCGCTACCGTGCGCGCAATTTACGAGAATCGTGGTCATCGTTGTCGTCCTTTCGCCTACTTCTTGCGGATGAAGAATCGTGTGTGCTCGTCGTCGTCCTCGACGACGTCGATCAGCGAATTGCCGGTTAGCCGTGCCCAGGCAGGTACCGCCTCGCGCGCGGAAGGATCGTCACTTCGAACCTCCATGACGCTTCCGCTCGCGAGGCCGTGAAGCGCGTTCTTGATCATGGGCGTGAGCGTTGCACACGCGTCGCCGTACGCGATAACGACGGCGGCTGTAGACATTTCTGGTGAACCATCCATCGTGCGACCTCTCCGGCGGCTCTGCAGGAAAGCTTCAACAGGGCGACTCTATCACCGTATGGTCAACAAGTCAATAGAAGCATTGAGGAATTGTGGAATTGGGCGAAGCCTCATACTCTGTAAGCGATGCCGGACTCCTGGACCTACAAGCGTCGACTCTACCCGCAGTTTGCTCGCGTGGGCCAGGCGCTCGCCAGCGAGAAGCGGCTTGAGTTGGTGGATCTTCTCGCGCAGGCGCCGCGCAACGTGGACGCGCTGGCGACGCTCACGGGTATGTCCGTGGCGAGTACGTCCCAGCATCTGCAAGTCTTACTGAGGGCTCGGCTCGTGGAATCACGGCGCATTGGTACGAAGACTGAGTACCAGCTCGCAGACGAAAGCGTACTGGCCCTCTGGTTGGCCCTGTGCGCGACGGCGACGAGCCGCCTTCCTGAGGTTGCTGAGGCTGATCGCGACCTTGCGTCGGAGCCCACCCGGCAGTCGATGATCCGGCGCGACGATGTGGGCTTGCTCACCGCCCATGGCGAGATTCTCATGATTGACGTCCGCCCCGCGCAGGAGTATGAGCACGGCCACCTGCCAGGTGCCGTATCGATCCCGCTGGAAGAACTGCCCAAGCATCTTGATGCGCTGCCACGGAACCGGCGGATCGTGGCGTATTGCCGCGGCAAGTACTGTATGTCGGCGGACGAAGCGGTCGCGGCGTTGCGCGAGCATGGGTTCGATGCCGTTCGGCTGGACGGCGGTTGGCCAGAGTGGCGCGCGGAGGGGCGCGAGCGGGACGCGTAGCGCCCGTGCGTCAATTGCCCGCCTCCGTCGCGCTCCGTAGACTTCACGTATGACATCTGACAATGGGAAGAAGCCGGTCGAGCGGGATGTGCCGTTCGAGACGTCGTCCGGGCGACCGGTAGCGCCGCTATACGCGCCGGCGGACGCGCAGGACTTCGACTACATGTCGAAGCTGGGGTTGCCGGGCGAATATCCGTACACGCGTGGCGTGCAGCCGACCATGTATCGCGGGCGGTTCTGGACGATGCGGCAGTACGCCGGCTTCTCCGATGCCGAAGAGTCGAACCGTCGCTATAAGTACCTGCTATCGCAGGGGCAGACGGGGCTTTCGGTGGCATTCGATCTGCCGACGCAGATCGGCTACGACCCGGACGACGAGATGGCCGAGGGCGAGGTCGGCAAGGTCGGCGTGTCGTTCTGTTCGATCGACGACATGGAGACGCTGTTCCGCGACATCCCGCTCGAGACAGTGACGACATCGATGACGATCAACGCGACGGCGGCGATCTTGCTGGCGTTGTACGTGGCCGTTGCCAAGAAGCAGGGCGCGGATCTCTCGAAGGTCGGCGGCACGACGCAGAACGACATTCTCAAGGAGTACATCGCGCGCGGCACGTACATCTTCCCGCCGCGGCCGTCGCTGCGGCTGATCACCGATGTGTTCTCGTGGTGCAACGAGAACTTGCCGACGTGGAACACGATCAGCATTAGCGGCTACCACATGCGCGAGGCGGGCTGCACGGCGGCGCAGGAGGTCGGCTTCACGATCTCCGACGCGATCCAGTACACGCAGGCGGCACTCGACCGCGGACTGAAGATCGACGACTTCGCGCCGCGGTTGGCGTTCTTCTTCGCCTGCCACGGCAACTTCCTCGAAGAGATCGCGAAGGTCCGCGCGGCGCGGCGGCATTGGGCGCGCGTGGTGAAGGAGCGGTTCGGCGCGAAGGACCCGCGGTCGATGATGATGCGCTTCCACACGCAGACCGGCGGAGCGACGCTGACGGCGCAGCAGCCTGTGAACAACCTCGTGCGCACGGCGTTGCAGGGGCTGTCCGCCGTACTGGGCGGGACGCAGTCGCTGCACACAAACAGCTACGACGAGGCGCTCTCGCTGCCGAGCCAGCACGCCGCCGAGCTGGCGCTGCGCACGCAGCAGATCATCGCGTACGAAACGGGCGTCGGCGACACGATCGATCCGGTTGCGGGCTCGTGGTACATCGAGCACCTGACCGATGAGGTGGAGCGCGACGCCGAGGACTACGTGCGGCGCATCGACGACATGGGCGGCGCGCTGGCTGCGGTCGAGCGCGGTTTCCAGGCGCAGGAGATTCACGAGAACGCGTACCGCATCCAGCGCGACATCGAGACGCACCGCAAGATCGTCGTCGGCGTCAACGAGTTCGTCGATGAAGAGCCGCCGCCGACCGGCCTGCACCAGCACGACATCACGGTCGGCGATCGCCGCAAGGCGCAGCTCGCGAAGTTGCGCGCCAGCCGCGACGCCGGCAAAGTCGCATCATCGCTTCGGAGCCTCGAAGATGCGGCGCGCGGCGACGCGAACATGGTGCCGCTGCTGATCGAGGCGGTCGAGAACTACGTGACGCTGGGCGAGATCTGCCGCTCGTTGCGCGGCGTCTGGGGTGAGCAGCGCGAGGCTACGGCGCTGTA
>JANXYW010000383.1 GCA_025355835.1 Chloroflexota bacterium | reverse complement strand
ACTTCGCCGGCTTTCATGGCGCGGAAGGCGTCGTTTACGTCTTCGAGGCGGCCTTTCTTGCTGATCATTTCGTCGAGCTTGAGGCGGCCCTGTTCGTAGAACTCGATGTAACGCGGCATGTCGACGCGGAAGCGGTTCGAGCCCATCATGCTGCCCTGGATGCGCTTCTCGCCCTGGAGGAAGCTCCAGCCGTCAAGCTCGATCTTCGTGCCGAAGGGGATCATGCCGATGATCGTGGCGACGCCGCCGGTGCCGAGGCACTCGAATGACTGCTCGGCCGTCTTCTTGAGGCCGATCGCCTCGAACGCATAGTCGACACCACCGTCGGTGATGTCCTTCACGGCCTGCACGGCATCGCGCGACGACGCGTCGACGATGTGCGTCGCGCCGAATTCCTTCGCGGTCGCGAGCTTCGACTCGACCATATCGACGGCGATGATCTTGCGCGCGCCGGCGATGCGCGCGCCCTGTATGACGGACAAACCGATGCCGCCCGCGCCGAAGACGGCGACTGTCGAGCCGGGCGCCACCTTCGCGGTGTTCATCACGGCGCCTACGCCGGTCATGACGCCGCAGCCGATCAGCGCTGCCTTGTCGAGCGGGATGTCTTCGCGGATCTTCACGACGGCGTGCTCGTGGAGCAGCATCTGCTCGGCGTAGCCGGCGATGTTGGCGAACTGGTAGACGGGCGAGCCACTCTGGCTGAGCTTGGGCGGCTGGCTCGGTGCGCGCTGGTTGTCGGGATTCGAGCAGCGGTTCGGGTGGCCCGTCGTGCACTGCTCGCACGAACCGCAGAAGACGGAGAGGCAGGCGATGACGTGGTCGCCGGGCTTCACGTACGTCACTTGATCGCCCACCGCCTCGACGATGCCGGCAGCCTCGTGCCCAAGGATCGCTGGCGCGGCCATGGGGTAGAGCCCCTCGACGAAGTGAAGGTCGCTGTGGCAAACGCCGCTGGCGACAGTACGCACGAGGATCTCGCGCGACATCGGCTTATCGATCTGCACTTCCTCGATCGTGAGCGGCTCGTGCGGCGCGTGGAAGATGGCGGCTTTCATGATGTACTCCTGATGCTGCGCGGTGAGCCCTCACCCTGGCATCGCCTGACTGCGACGCCTGTCCCTCTCCCTCAGGGGGAGAGGGATGTTGTAGCGCTTTCTGAGCTTTGGCGCATCGTTGGCTTTTGTGGCGAGGCGCCCGTCTAACTCGTCCCTCTCCCCTTGAGGGAGAGGGACAGCGTCGCCATCAGGCGACGCAGGGTGAGGGCTCGCGCTCAGCGCTGCCAGTGTTCTTCGAGCAACACCGCGGCTTGGACGCTGAGCGGGCCACCAGTGGCCGCACTCCGCTAGCGGCACGAACTTCGCGCCAGTGCGGCCCACGAGACGCTGGCCGAATTCTACGCCGACGTACGGGTCGTCGGCGCCCCATATCACAAGGCCGGGCGGCGTCGGCAACGCGAGCGGCGCCCAGTCGTGGCCGACGTTAATCGCGGACCGGTACAGAGCGAGGATCGACGTCTTCATCTGCTCGTCGATGCGCGCCGCCGTATCCTTCGCGACGTCGGCCGGAATCCCTTGCGACGCGAGCACACCTGCCATGACATCCGGTGTGAACGCGGCCATGAGTTGCTCGCCGACGTCCGGCGTCTGCCAGGTCTTGGCGGTGTCGTGCCAGACGTACTCGGGGTCGAGCGCGGCGCTACCGACTGTCCACGTGCGCACCAGATCGGGCCGCTGCGACACCAGCCGCTGGACGAGCAAGCTGCCCCAGTCGTGCCCGACGATGTCGACGGCCTCGCCGACTTCTTCGACACGCGCGATGAGCCACGCGACGTAGGCGTCCTTCGTGCAGTCGAAACCATCGGGTAGCGGCGTGCCGAACCCGGGCATCGATGGATGCGATAACGTCGGTGCGTTTGAGGTGCTCGCGGACGCCGTCCCAGAGATGGGCCGAGTCGGGTACGCCGTGGACCAGGAATGCTGGCATGTGTGTGGTTCCCTCACCCAGGTCGCCTGTCGGCGACCTGTCCCTCTCCCTCAAGGGGAGAGGGATGATTGTTTTGTCGCTGCGCGACGGGGCCGCACAGCCGCGCGCCCCTACGATGGTTCTGTTCAGTCGAGCCGCTGCACTACGCGCGGGCGCCGATGCCGGCGATCATTTCGTCTAGCAGCACGATGAATTCGCAGGTTACTTCGATGCGGATGGCGTCGTTGACGTAGCCGCCGGTGTTGTCCCAACCGCCGGTGTCGGTCTGCTGCGCGACGAGCGCTTCGCCTACGCGCTCGGCGAGGCGCAACATCTTCTCGTCACCGGTCGCGCCGTAAACGAGGGCGGAGCCCCAGCCGACTTTGCCAACCTGCGCGGTCTCGTACATCTCGTCGAGGACGTTGAGGCCAATCTGGAGGTAGTTGCGGCCGAGACCGACCCACGAGCCATCGCCCGTCGCCATGGTGAGCCGCGCGAGGAACGCCGCGGCGATGCCCATGTTGAAGTACATTTGCTTCGGCGTGTCGACGCGGATGGAGTGCATGCGCTGGCGGTCGGCGGGGAAGTCGATGCGAAGACCCTGGCCGGCCTTGTAGACGAAGAAAAGTTCGCTCTCGGGCGTTGGCTGCGCGTCCCACATGGTGCGGAGGAAGCGGCCGACGGTCTTCGCTTCGGCGAGGTGGCCCGTGAAGAGGCAGGCGTTACCGGCCTGCGAGCTGTTGAGGAGATCCTGCGGAGCGTCGAGGTTGTCGCGCTGGATGCGGAAGCCGCCGGTTTCGTGCTGAAGGGTGAGGAGAAATTCCATGCCCTTTCGAGCGACATCGAATCGGCCCATCTTCTGCGCTCCGACGATCATCCACGCGTTCGGGTAAGCGTGGCTGTAATCGAAGAACTTGCCGCGCATCTCGCCGGCGAAGTCGCCTTCTTCGGTGAGGACGTTGTGCGCTACCCACGTCGCGAGGCGGTTGCCTTCTTCGGCGCGTCCTGCTGCGGCGAGCGCCCAGAGCGCCTTGTAGTACGGTCCGAGACCGTCCTTCTCGGGATTGCCGATCGCGCCATCAGCGCGCTGATGAGCGAGCACGTATTGGACGCCGCGGTCGCGGGCGTCCATGAGCTTGCTGGTGATGGAAGACTGGACGACCATTTCGGAACCTCCTGTACTGGGGTGCTGGTGACTGGTCGCGGGTGGTTAGTTGCTTGCTGGTTGATCGGCAGTTTACGACGATGGTGCGCGATTGTCGATGGGGCGTGGTCGTGGTTGGCTGCTAGCTGTTGGCTCTTAGCCGGACTGTCACATCTGAAGTTGGCGCGATGGAGACAATGCGGGCGCCTCAGCTCCGGCCTTCGGCTCGCGCGGGACGGGGTTGTGCGAATCGCGGATTGATGTCTGCGGGCGGGTCGATAGAAATCACCTCGCGCCACGCCTTCGGAGCGCGGGCATTCAGCCCGCGTCGTGCGGCGTTGAAGATCGATTGGGTTCGGAGCCGGCCGGTGGGCGGCGAGACATAGCGCTCGATTCGCTACGCTGAAGCACGATGTGCGGACGATTTACGTTGCGACAGAAGGAACTCGCCGAGGTGGCCGAGGCCGTGGCCGCCGAGGTGCTGCCGGATGATCTGCCACTGTACCGGCCTCGGTACAACATAGCGCCGACGGACCAGCACTGGATCTTGCGCTCGAAACGCGAGCAACGCCAACTCCTTCCGGCGAAGTGGGGGCTGGTGAATAGCTGGCAGACCGACGCGAAGGGCGCGTTCAAACAGATCAACGCTCGCAGCGAGAGCGCGCCATCGCGGCCGGCGTTTCGCGATGCGTTCGTGCATCGTCGTTGCGCGGTGCCGGCGGACGGGTTTTTCGAGTGGATGGGGACGAAGGAGGCGCGGCGGCCGATCTGGTTCCACCCTCCGCACGACGATCTATTGTTGTTCGCCGGGCTCTATGAGTCGTGGCACGATCCGAAGACGGACGCGTGGCAGCGGACGTTCACGATCCTGACGACCGACGCGAACGAGATCGTCGCGCCAGTGCACGATCGCATGCCGGTGATCTTGCCACCGGAGCGCGTCGAAGAGTGGCTGTTCGTGCCGCCTCGCGAGCCGGAGCAGGAGTCGTACGCGAAGATCCTGCGCGGCGTGCTCGTACCCGCGGCGTCAGATGTGCTCGTCGCGACGGAGGTGTCGCGCCGCGTGAACTCCGTGAAGAACGACGATGCGGAATGCCTCGC
>JANXYW010000381.1 GCA_025355835.1 Chloroflexota bacterium | reverse complement strand
TCGGCGGAAGAGGTCCGGGCGCAGCACGCCCGTGTCGTCGCACAGCTCGAGCCGCGCTTCCCGGACGCCGCCCGCATGCTCGCCGACGCCGCAGACGAGATCCTCGCCTTCGCTACCTTCCCGCAGCAGCACTGGCGCAAGATCCGCTCCAACAACCCGCAGGAGCGTCTCAATCTCGAGATCCGCCGGCGCACCAACGTCGTCGGCATCTTCCCGAACCGCGCGGCCGTGCTGCGGCTCGTCGGCATGGTGCTGGCCGAACAGCACGACGAGTGGCTGGTCGGTCGCCGCTACCTGGCGGACGAGTCCCTGCGCCTCGTCACCGCTAACGACGCTTCAACAGTCCCCTTCCAGGAACAGGAGGTCTCTATACGCCTACCCATCGCCGTGTAACACGCCGCTCTTAGCGCGAGGATGATGCTCCGCTATTTACACCACTTGACGGGACGTGACCGACGAGCGTGAGAGGAAGGCCCTGAAATTCAAGCCCGAGCCAGTAGACAGGAAACCCTTCAAACCGAGTCGCGGCCTCCGGAAAGGGCGCCGGTGGTAGCGGTGTGCTGTCGCGGCCAAGTCCGGTGCGGATGGCGGCCGTGCAGGACGCGAGCGATGATATGACCAGAACGGGAACGACGAGCCAGTAGCGCCCCCGAGCTCGAGAGACGAAGATCCCGACGATCGTGGCGATCACGGCAGCTAGCGCAAACACGAAGCCGATCGCGACAAGCACTTCTAACATGCAATCACTGCCTTGGCGGCGAATGGCCCACCAGAGAGCAACGCTATGTCGCGTAGCCTATACTCCGTGAGTAAACTCGTCAATACGCTCCGAAGCCATATGCTTAGGATCGGAGGCATTCGGCTATGCTCAGTCTATGGCGATGGATCGGCCCCACACTTCTACTTGCAAGCTTGCTCGGTGCGTTCATGGCGCTCGACCGGACCACCCTGCATTGGTACGTGCCGGAGTCGAGCGGTTCAGCCGTGCGCGCAGCCGCTAGCCCCGCAGCTCTTCCCAGTAGCGTTGTCCCCGGCGGTCCCAGAAAATTCGATGCCCTCGAGGCGCACGCGCTTTCTGTTCAGTACGTCACCGAACGTTTTCACACGCCCGGATCGTTCGATTGCGCAGCCTCTGTGCTCAACGAGGCTCGAACTCGATGGACGACCGTGTGTACCGAATTGGGTGTTCAAGGCGGCCAGGTGAGAATCGTCTCAGTCGATGAACAAAGCGGTTCTGTCAGTGACTTAGCCGGTCATTGACAGATTCATGAGATTGCTGTCACGTCTTGTGCCACGCCGCGTACGCGGCGCGGCGCGAGAGCTTCGCGCGCTTCATCAGCGCAGCTACGCCATCCTTCGCGCCTAGGCCTTCTGCTTTCAGCGCGGCGATGATTGACGGAACGTCGATTGGCGCGTCTTCGAGTGACGGCGCTGCGCCGCCATCGATCACTAATGTGAATTCGCCGCGCGGATTGGCGAAGTGCGCGATGGCTTCCGAGATCTGGCCGCGCCAGATCTCTTCGTACATCTTCGTCAGTTCGCGGCAGACGGCGATGCGGCGGTCGCCGAGGGCGGTCAGCGCGTCGGTCATGGTGGCGACGACGCGGTGCGGCGACTCGAATGCGACGAGCGTGTCGCCGCAGGCCGCTGCTTCGGCGAGCGCGCGGCGGCGCGGGCCGGACTGGCGGGGCAGGAAGCCGAGGTAGTAGAAGCGCCGCGACGGCAGGCCGCTCGCGGCGACCGCGGCAAGCACGGCCGATGCGCCAGGAATCGGTACGACAGCATGGCCGGCCGCGAGCGCGGCGACGACGAGATCGTAGCCGGGGTCGCTGATGCCGGGCATCCCCGCGTCGCTGACGACGGCGACATCACCGGAGCCGAGCGCGTCGAGGATCGCCGGCGTCTTCGCGATCTTGTTGTGCTCGTTGTAGCTGGTGACGCGCGCCTTCACGTCGAAGTGGTCGAGCAGCCGTCGCGCCGAGCGCGTATCTTCCGCGGCGACCAGCGACACGTCGGCGAGCACACGAAGGGCGCGCACGGTTATGTCGTCGAAGTTGCCGATCGGCGTGGCGACAAGGAACAGCGTGCTCACGAGGCGAGCCGGCGAGCGCCCGAAATACATGTACGAGTGCTATAGCGTTTCACCGGATTTCGCCGAACATCTTGATCTCCCAGATACGATGGCGGTACACTC
>JANXYW010000362.1 GCA_025355835.1 Chloroflexota bacterium | reverse complement strand
GTCGCGTCCGGGACTGAGCCGGGCGGCACTTGGACGATGTAGTACACCAACTCCGGATTGTACGAAGGGGAGTCGGCTTTGCGTACTACGAATCCGACTCCCCTTCGTACAATCCGGAGTTGGTGTACTACATCGTGCAAGTGCCGCCCGGCTCAGTCCCGGACGCGACTGCCCTAGTCTCCAAGCAGCAAGGTGTAAAGCAGGCCGGTACAAACTCTTTCGATATCGGAGCGCCGGAAGCGCCTTCAGCGGGGGAATATCTCGGCTGCAAGACGCCCGTTCAGCAAGGAGGCCAGCCATGATCCGACGCACCGCACTTCTCCTCGCCGCGTCCGCGTTCTTTCTCTTGTTTACCGCCCAAACTGCGACGCTGCCCGCCGGCGTTCTGACGCCAACGCCGATGGCGACAGACACACCGACGTCGCTGCCCGATACGCGAACCCCGCCACGGGCAGACACGCCCACGCCGCCTTCGTCCGACACGTCGGATCTCGCGCCTGTCTCGGCCGATGTGTCCGATCTGATGCGCCAGAGTCCGATCATCCAAGACGGCGCGAGTAGTCGATGGGCAGGCCAATTCTATCTGGCGGCCACGCCGAGTTTTCAGACGCGCACGCTCCGGAAGGTGTCGCCAACGATCGAACTGATCAGCGAGTCGCAGACGTTCTCTCGTGGTGAACGCATCATCGCGCTGCGCGTGCCAGAAGCCGAATTGGATGCTGTGCTTGCCGCGGTGCGCACGCTGCCGGACGTACGTGACGCCCACAAGCAGAGCGTCGTTCAACTGGCAGCGGTGCCCAACGATCCCATGTGGTCGTTGCAACGCGGCTCGCAGCTGGACAAGATGAACCTGGAGCAAGCCTGGGATGTTAGCAGAGGCCTGCCCAGCGTCCGGGTCGCCGTCCTCGATTCGGGCGTGAACCCGAACGCGGATTTGAACGTAGCAGCGGGACTCAACGCACTCGGCCTACCCACAACGGACACCAGCGACATAGCCCCACCTGGGCATGGCACACAGGTCGCATCGACCATCGGCGCGGGCTGGAGTAACGGCACAGGCATCGCAGGCATCGCGCCCGGCGTCACCATCGTGCCGGTCCGTGTCTGCATCACGTTCCTCTCGAAATGCCCAGCGTCGTTCATTCGCGTGGGGCTGGACTGGGTGTATGACCAAGGCAACATCCAGGTCGTCAACATGAGCTTTTATTCGCCTGACGATGACGGCATGGGGGTCGATGGATCGCTCGACGCGCTCAGGCTACAGAATATTATCGTCGTCGCTTCCTCTGGCAACGATTCTCTAGGGACAGTGGGCTGGCCCGCCAGATATGGTGATGTTATTGCGGTTGGCGGCACGGACATACAGGGGTTCAGGTATCCGGCCTCCAACTACGGAGCGGCGCTGGATGTGGTGGCTCCGTACTTTCTTTGGGCGCTGGGCAAGACGGGCGGTGTCGAGCTGTTCGGAGGGACCTCAGCGTCTACGCCGGTTATCGCCGGCCTCGCGGCGCTGTTCAAGAGCACGCAACCTGTGGGCATCAGTTCCGCCAGCGGGTTCCTCGCCGCCATGAAACGAAATGCATATGCCGACAAAGCGTGGAACCAAGAGACCGGGTACGGCATACCGAATGCCTTTAGTACAATTTGGGCCGGTGCCTGTGTGCGATTCGACTTCAATCACGACAACGTGGTCGATCTTCTCGACGATCAGAACGAAGCGTTTCGCTACGGGGCGTACGAAGGCTACAGCTTACACTACGATCGTTGGCACGATCTGTGGCCGCCGCTCTCTCCTGATCACGAGATCGACATTAGAGACCTGCAATCGGTCTGGGGCCGCAACGCCCGTTGCCCCACATAGCCGCGGCCTGCTCCCACTCACCGCCCCGCGTCCCGATCCCACTGCGCCAGCGCCGCTTGCGCCGATGCGTACGGGCGCGGCACCGCCGTCGACCAGTCGCCGGGGATGAGGGCGAAGACGGGCGAGAGGCGGCCATAGCGCAGCCGGTAGTACAGCACCGACACGATGTCGTTCTGAATGCTGCTGCCCTGCGTCGTGAGCAGATCCTCCAAACGATTGCGGACCTGCGACGGCACCTGGCCCGCTGGGTACGACGCGCCCAGCAGCTGCGCCGACTGCAGCTCATCGAGCTGCGACCCCACCACCCATTGATGGCGCGCCGCCTCGATGTCGCCCTGCGTTTGGTACCAGCGCCCGAGCTCTGTGCGCGCCGGCCCGAAGTCCGGCTGGCGGTTCACTGCGTAGTCCAGGTGCCCGAACGCCGCCGGCATGTCGCCCTGCTGCATCAAGATCCGCGCCAGGTTGACGCGCAGGCTCAGGTCGTTCGCACCGCCCGCGTACGCCAGGTACTGGCAACCCTTCGCCGCATCGTCCAGCCCGGCCAGCGACGTCTGCGCGTCGAATCGATGCCCCTCGATCAAATACGCGCCGAACGTACACGGATTGATGCCGATCACCGACGCCTTCAGGATCGCGTCCAGATGCGCGCGCCGAAACTCCGTCGCCTGAAAAAACGTCGAGTTCGCCAGCCCGGCGTCCATCGAGATCACCTGCCCGTACGTGCTGATCGCATCGACATCGCGATGCAGATCTTCGTACACCTCGCCCGCGACCAGCACCGGCGCGACGTGATACGTCGACAGCCGCACGATCTGCGCCTGCGCCGCTGCGTCGGCGTCGCGTCCCGCAAACTCGTACACGCGCGCCAGGTTCGCGCGCGCAAGATCGCTGCGGCTGTCCAGTTCCGCCGCGCGCTCTAGATGCACGATCGCGCGCGTGAGCAGCAAGTCGTCGGTTCGCCCACCCTGGTCGTACGCCGTCGCCTGCGCCTGCCCGAGCATGAGCTGATACACCGGCATGCTCGAGTCTCTGTTCACGGCCTCCTGCAGCCGTTCGATCGCGCCGGCCTCCCCCTCGTTCCAGTGCTCCAGTCCCTTCCAGTACTGCCGGTGCGCCGTATCGATGCGATACCACGCAACCAGCGGCACCGCGATCAGCACCAGCAGCGCGACGCGCGCGCCAAGAGACGCAATCCGCATCGTAGGGGCACGGCGCGCCGTGCCCGCGTCCGAAACGCCTGCCAACTTCCGATTCGCCGACGTTGTTCCGCCCGCAACCTCATCCGCGCGCCGGCCGACCGCTTCCATGTAATTCCGCGCGATGATCGCCGCCACGAACGCCAGCGCGATCCCCGGCGCCTTCCAGATATTGCCTGCGTCGACCATGTTGTGCGTGGAGAATCCGATCAGTGCGCCGCCGCACGCCACCGCGAGCAGCCGCTGCTCCAGTGATCCGGCGCGCCATGTGCGCCACAGCATGAGCGCCGTCGCGATGCCGAGCGCCGCGATCGCCAGCAGCCCGATCAGCCCGGCGTCGTCCGCGACCTGCAGGAATCCGTTATGCGCGTGCTGCGTGTGCACGACGAACTGCGCCGCGTGCTCGCTGTACTGCGGGAACAGCAGTCCGAACACATTCGGCCCCGCGCCTGTCAGCCAGTGATCGGTGAAGATGTCTCGCCCCGCGTGCCACGCATCCTGCCGCGCCGAGAGCGACGCGCGGAACAACCAACCCGGCCGTGTCGATGAGCTCGATAGAAACGCGAGCGTCCCAAAGAACACCAGCGCGATCGCGCCGCCGACCGCCGCCAGCGCCGTCGGACTGAATCCGCTCGGCACGAACGTCTCCCACGTCAGCGGACGCCCTTCGCCCTCGCGATCGTACGCGCGCACCGTCAGCCAGCCGGCGGCGATCGTGAACGCGACGCCCGTCGCCACGCCCGCCCAGCCGCCGCGCGACAGCGTGAGGAAGATCGCCCAACCGCCAACGAACAGCGCGACAAAGCCGCCCGCCCGCTCCCACCGCGTCGTCGATCGATACGCCGCCATCGCGAAGAACGGCATGAACAGCGTCAGCAGCATCGCCAGCACGTTCGGGTGATCGCTCACGTCATGCACGCGCGGCACCGTCGCCGGGAAGATGTTGCTCCAGCTCAGCCCGTCAACCTTGTTCGCCAGGCGCAGATAATCTGCGTAATCGTTGCCAACGACCCACAACGCATAGAGCGAAAGCGCCGTGCCAGTAAGGATGAACGCGCGCCGCAGCCGCCCCGCGCTCAACAGCGGCAGATCGGCCAGCGCGTAGAACGCCACGATCGCCACGCCGACCTGCAGCGCCGGCTCCAGGCTCGCCCGCCAGCTCACCGACGCGTACGTCGCGATCGCGTACGCCCCGATCACGCCCAGCACCGGCAGATCCAGCGGCGATCCCCCGGGCAGCCGCCGCGCGATCGCCAGATACGCCAGGTAGACCAGCGCCACAACGACGACCATGATGTGCAGCGTCAGCGTGCGCGGAAAGACGTGCAGCGTCAGCTGCGGCATGCCCGTAAAGAGGAAGTACCCCGCCCACGATCCGGCGAGCGCCATCGCCAGCAGGCCCAGCGCCGCTTGCACGCGAGAAGCCGGTCTTTGTGTCGATGCGGACGCGGGACGCGGGCGCGCGTCGTCGATCACGTCGTCTCCGGCTGCCGGGCGGGAACCTGCGGCCACATACTCCTCCGGATCCGCGATGCGGCGAAGTGTATCATGGAGCTTCCATGCGCAAATTCTCCGCTCTCGCCGCGCTCGTACTGCCGCTACTGATCGTAGCGTGCTCGTCATCGTCGAGCGCGAAGCCCCCCGCGCCGCCGGCAGCAACCGCGGAAGTCACCCCCGTCGCGTTCACGACGACGCAGCTCCGCATCAAAGCCCCGCAGGGCGCGCGTGATATAGAAGTAGAAGTAGCGAGCACTGCGGCGCAAAGCGAACGCGGCCTGGGCTACCGCGATGCGCTCGCCGCGGACGCCGGCATGATCTTCGATCTCCACACCACGCACCGAGCAGAGTTCTGGATGAAGGGCATGCGCTTCGCCCTCGACATGGTCTGGATCGGCGAAGACAAACGCGTAGTCAGCATCACCCCAAACATCCCACCCCAACCCGGCGTGCCCGATGCCCAACTCCGCCGCTACTCCCCGGACGTGCCCGTCCGCTACGTCCTCGAACTAAACGCCAACGCCGCAGCCCGCCTCGGCATCGCACCGGGAACGCAGCTCGCGTTCGCGTTGCCGTGAGGCGGGGTTGGGGTGAGGTCCACAAAACTGCGCGAAATTCATCGCCGCAGGCCGCTTCGAGCGCCCGCAACCGTAGTAGAATCTTCACATACGGGCACACGCTAAGACTGCAGCACGGGAGGGATCCATGGCCGCTACAGATTCGTTCTGGAACAAGGTCACCGCACAACGCATCAGCCGCCGCCGCGCGCTGCAGATGACCGCCATCGGCGGCGCATCCGCAGGCGCCATCGCGCTGGTCGGCTGCAGCAGCAGCGACAGCAAGAGCAAGACGCCCGCGTCCGGCTCACCCGCCGCGAGCAAGACGAGCGTCAGCGAAGGCGCGCCGAAGCCGGGCGGCACGTTGCACGGCACGGTCAGCCTGGTGCTGGGCAAGGATCCGCACAAAGCGTCGTCGTTCCTCACGCACGCGCTCGCGTCGTATTCCTACAGCCGCCTGCTGCGCTTCAAGACTGTCATCGGCGAACTGGGGCAGGAAGACTGGTACACGACCGAGATGGAGGTCGCGGCGAAGGTCGAGAACCCCGACCCGCTGACCTACATCATCACGTTGCGGGACGACGTGAAGTGGCACAACCTGCCGCCCGTCAACGGCCGCAAGCTCACCGGCGACGATGTCGTGTACTCCTTCAACCGCTATCGGTCGATATCGCCCAACAAGGGCAACATGGTCTTCGTCGATACGGTGACCGCCGCCGGTCAGGTCGTGACGTTCAAGCTCAAAGAGCCGTTCGGGCTGTTCCTGAATCGCCTCGCGTCGTTCCAGGATCTCTGGATCATGCCGAAGGAGTTCGTCGAATCGAGCGACTCCGCAACCGAAGACCGCATGCTCGGCTCCGGCCCGTTCATCTTCGATAAGTTCACGCCCAGCGTCGAGATGGCGTGGAAGAAGAACCCCGACTACTTCGAAAAGGACAAGGCCGGCAGCGCGCTGCCGTACCTCGACGCCGTCAACCTCGCGATCATCACCGACCAGAACCAGGTGCTCTCGCAGTTCGCGTCCGGCGCGCTCGACACCATCTCCGTCCCGCCGACGCTGATCGATTCCACAAAGAGCCAGTCGCCGAACGCGATCATCGATTCCGGCCCACGCAACATCCTCAGCATGATGATCTTTCAGCCGGAGTCCTACACCGCCGCGAAGCCGCCATTCAACGACGACCGCGTCCGCCGCGCGATCTCCATGGCGATCAACCGCGATGCGCTGCTGAAGCGCGTTTCGCCCGCGGGCGGTCTCTGGCCGAACATGCCCATCAACGCCGGATTCGGCAAGAGCTGGTGGCTCGATCCGCAGGGCAGCGCCATCGGCGACGCGGGAAAGAACTACAAGTTCGACATCGCCGGCGGGAAGCAGCTGCTCACCGCCGCCGGCTTCCCCGATGGCATCGAAGTGCCGATGCACTTCGCCAGCACGGTCTACAGCATCGTCGTTCCGTACTACCCCATCGTGAAGGATGGGCTAACGGCGCTGTTCGCGCAGGCCGGCATCACGGTGAAGGAAGTCCCGGAGGAGTACGGCAACTACATCGGCACCACCTTCAAGGGCAAGTTCGATGGCATGGCGTTCAGCCTCGAGTCCGTGTTCAGCGACATCGCCGCGTACTGGCAGAACATGTTTTACTCGGCCGACAACGGCGGCGGCCGCAACCACTCCAGCGTCTCCGACCCCGAACTGCAGGCGAAGATCAAAACCATGCTCGCCGCGCAAAGCGTCGACGAGATCCGCAAGCAGAACTTCGAGCTGCAGAAGTACACGTCCGACAAGATGTACTACGTGCCCGTCGTTACGCCGGTCGAATACACGGCCAGCTCGCCCAAGCTCAAGGGCGTCCTCAACCGAAGCGGCCCGACGACGTACGCCGTCGGAACCGAGGGCGCACTAAAGAACTGGATCTCGGCCTAACGCACAAACAACAGGCGGCCGCCGCGGTGTTACATGCAGCAGTACATCTTCAAACGCCTGCTCCTTGCGGTCCCGACGCTCATCGGCGTGTCGATGATCGTCTTCTTCATGCTGCGCGTCCTGCCCGGCGATCTCGTGCAGCAGGTCGCCGGCGACAACCAGGTGACGCCGGAGCTGCG
>JANXYW010000319.1 GCA_025355835.1 Chloroflexota bacterium | reverse complement strand
TGTTAGGGGTTCGAGATGAGTGATTTGTTGACGATTGCGGGGAAGACGTTTTCTTCGCGGCTGTTTTTGGGGACGGGGAAGTATGCGAGTCCGGAGGAGACGGTCGCGGCGCTGGAGGCTTCGGGGACGCAGCTGGTGACGGTCGCGATCCGGCGCCTCGATCTGGATAGCCCGAACGCGCGGACGGAGCTGGACTTCGTCGACTGGTCGCGATACTCGGTGCTGCCGAACACGGCGGGCTGCAAGACCGTCGACGAGGCGCTGCTGACCGCGCGGCTCGGACGATCCTTGACGGGATCGAACTGGGTGAAGCTCGAAGTGATCCCCGACCCGAAGTACCTGCTGCCGGATCCGATCGGCACGCTGCGGGCGGCGGAGCAGTTGTTATCGGAGGGGTTCGTCGTGCTGCCGTACATCCACGCGGATCCCGTGCTGGCGAAGCATCTGGAGGAAGCCGGCTGCGCGACGGTGATGCCGCTGGGATCGGCGATCGGATCCGGGCAGGGGATCCTGACGCTGCACGAGATCAAGATCATCATCGAGAACGCGAAGGTGCCAGTCGTCGTCGATGCGGGAATCGGCGCGCCGTCGGACGCGGCGCTGGCGATGGAGGTCGGCGCGGACGCGGTGTTGATCAACACGGCGGTCGCCAAGGCACAAAACCCGCCGCTGATGGCCGGGGCGATGAAGAAAGCCGTCGAGGCGGGGCGCGAGGCGTACATTGCCGGACGCATCGCGTCGAAGCCATACGCGAGCGCGAGCAGCCCGACCGAGGGCGTGGCCGCGACTGTGGCGTCGACCGGATGAGACGCGTGTTCGCGAGACCATCGCTGGTGCTGGTGACGGATAGCGGACGGCTCCGCGGGCGCGCGCTCGAAGATGTCGTACGCGATGCGGTTGCTGGCGGTGCGCACGTCGTGCAGTTGCGCGAGAAGTCGTTGTCGCACGACGCGTTGGTTGAACTCGGCGTCCGCGTGCGTGACGCGATCGCGGGGCGGGCACTGTTCTTCGTGAACGGCGATGTTGACGCGGCGATCGCGCTTCGCGCGGACGGCGTGCATCTTCCCGAAGACGGCGCCGCGATTGCGGAAGTGCGGGCGCGCGTCGGGCCGAACGTGTTGATCTCGCGAGCGGTACACAGCGTCGAGGCAGCCGTACGAGCAGAGTCTGATGGCGCCGACATGGTCCAGCTCGGCACGGTGTTCGAGACAGCATCGAAGCCGGGACGCGCGCCGATCGGGATCGAAGGCGTGCGGGCCGTGTGCGCCGCCGTGCGGATCCCCGTGATCGCGATCGGCGGCATTGCGGCAGGGAACGCCGGCGATGTGATTGCAGCAGGCGCGAGCGGCGTCGCCGTGATCGGCGCGATCTTCGACGGCGACGAACCGAGTGCGGCGGCGGTAGCGCTGCGAGCGGCGATCGATGCTGCCGTCGCGAGCAGGGCGTAGATTCCATGCATCTCACCGTCAACGGGAAGTCGCGCGAGATCGACGCTTCGGCGCACCCTGGCGGCACGATGCCGCTGCTCGCAATGCTCCAGGCGTTCGATGTGAACCCGAAGCTTGTGGCCGTCGCGATCAACGGCGACGTCGTCCCGAAGCACGACTTCGCGGCGGCGCGCGTGCGTGAGGGCGACGCGATCGAGATCGTGCGCATGGTCGGCGGTGGCGCATGAGCGACGTCGTGATCGTCGGCGGCGGAATCGTCGGGTGCGCGTGCGCGTACGAATTGGCGAAGGCGGGCGCTTCGGTGATGCTGCTGGAGTACGGCAAGACGGGGATGCAGGCGACGAACGCCGCCGCCGGCATGCTGGCGCCGATGATCGAGGCGCATACGCCGGGGCCAATGATGCAGGCGGGGATGCGCGCGCTCCGCGAGTATCCGGCGATGGTACAAGAAGTGGAAGAGCGCTGCGGCTTCGACGTGGAGCTGCGCCTCGACGGCATCCTGAAGGTCGCGTTCACGCAAGAGCAACACGACGAGTTGTTCACCCGCTACGCGTGGCAGCGCGAGCTGGGACTGCCGATCGAATGGCTCGACACGCAGATGTGCCGCGAACTGGAGCCGCGGATCAGCGAGCGCGTGCTGGGCGGCGTGTTCTCGCCGGGCGAGGGCAGCGTGAGCAATCAGCTGCTGACGCTAGGGCTTGAGCGCGCGGCGATCGCGCACGGTGCGACGATTCAGCAGCGGACGCCCGTAACGGGATTCACGACGCGCGATGGGCGCGTGACCGCGGTGCGCGGCGGCGATGCGTCGTTCGCGTGCGATGCCGTCGTGATCGCGGCGGGCGCGCGTTCGGGGCAGATCGCCGCGCGTCTTGGCGCAACGCTGCCGGTGCGGCCGGTGCGCGGGCAGATGATCGCACTCGGCGGCATGTCGACGCCGATCCGGCACATCGTCTGGGGTCCGGACGGCTACCTGGTGCCGCGCGCGAACGGGCTGGTGTTCGCCGGCGCGACGGTGGAGGACGTCGGCTTCCGCCGCCGCACGACGAAGGCCGGCGTGCGCGCGATGCG
>JANXYW010000313.1 GCA_025355835.1 Chloroflexota bacterium | reverse complement strand
TCGAAACGCTCCCCTCTCCACGTCGTGGAGAGGGGGTGGCCAAAGGCCGGGGGTGAGGTGCTTGTACGTCACGCCATCGCGTCGAAACGCTCGCGTCAGAGAACGTTCGTCCCCTTCGTGAATCGCCCCGAACGCTACGCGCTCTTCAGCCCAGCGCGGATGTGTGCCGCATGCTCGGCCAGGTGATCCACCGGCACCTGAAACATCTCCCCGACGGTGTGCGTGTTGCCCATCATCGTCGTGCTGGTATTCAGCGCGTCGTCGTCCAGCGATGCCAGCACCGAGAGCAGGCGATTCTTCCCGGCGTCGAAGTCCGTGAGCACCGAAGCGGGTGTCGCTTTGCGCGAAAGCAAGCGCACACGAAACTCGCTCACCTTATAAAGCAGCGGCCGCAAAAATGCCGGCGGGTTGAGCGGCTTGCCGTCGATCTGTCCCGCGAGAAACGTCGTGCTCGACGCCACGTGCCACGCGAGTTGGCCGCACGTCCACTCGGGAATGCTGCTCTTCTTCTTCCAGCCACCCTCGCCAATCTCGCCGACGAGTGCGGCAAAATCCGGCGACATCGACTCCACTGCCGCCCGAATTGCGGCGCGATCTGCGGTCATCGTCGCAGCCATATCGTTCCTCCTCGTCGTGCGGTTCGTACTTCCGTTCGCCGCGGGTACGGCGGTCTCTGACGAACAGCTCGTGCCGAAGAATAGGTAGAAAAGCCGCTACGATCAAAATGCCGAGCCTGGGCGACGGCACCTCAACAAATGAAGAGGGGATCCATGAGCATGGATCCCCTCTGCTTCTGCTTCTGCGTCAAATCTACGGCCGGACAGATCTCCCGGCTGCTGTGGCAAACAGGCCTGCGAACAGTAGAGCGATACCAAGCACGATCCACGGTGCCCGCGCATCCCCGGATCCGCCACCGGGTCCGGACCCGGTGTTCGGCCCGACGATCGCGCCCGCGCGGCCGCCGGTCGGCTGCACCGTCGAAGTGGCCGGCGCCGCAGTCGAGGTCGGCGGCGCGGGGGTTGGCGTACCGGTTGCCGCGGCCGTGACAGTACGTGTCGGCGTGTGTGTCTTCAGGCGACGCGCCCTTTCCGTCGGGGTCTCCGTCGGCGTGAAGTCCGGCTGCACCTCGAATGTCACGTGCGTCCCGCCGATGATCACGGCCGCATCGTTGCCGTTGTTGTCCAGAACAGTCGACGAGCGTACCAGTACCTTGAGCCCGCCGAAGTCTCCCTCGAAGTGGTTGTGCCAGGGGCCCGTGTTGATATCGGGCACGGTGAGTAACAAGAGATCCGTGAGTCCGTCGGCGGTGAAGTACAAGTCGTCGCTTGAGCCGCCAAGCACCGCGGTTGCGCCCGGCACGAGCGCACCGAGCCAATCGTAGAAGGTTCCGTGAGACAGCAGCCCGCCGCCTGACGACACGAAGCTCGCGATCTCGGCGGCGTGCGCCGTGATCGCCGCCTTTTCACCTGTGCCGCCGAGACCATCGCCCGGTGTCGCACCGTCCACGTCGTCGAAGTCGTTGCCCGCACCGGTGCCTGCTAGGTCGATGATCGCCGGGTGCGTGGTTGACGCCGCAAGGCTCGCAAAAAACGCATCGATGGCGGCCCCGCCCTCATAGTGCGTTACGGCGCGCGACGTTTTCAGTCCCGCGAGATCGATTGCGGCGCCCGCATCATCGCCGGCGGTCTCCACGCTACCGGCCGCCGATCCAAGCGCTGCGATGCTGCCATTGTTGCCCGGGCGTGTGACGTTCGGGCCGATGTTCTCGACCGCGCGCTGGATGTAGAGCCAGCCGGCGACTGCATTACCGCCCCCGTCCTTGGATCCGTGATCGGTGAGGTCATCGCCGCCAAGGATCACGGGGCCGCCCAGGCCCGCCGCGCGAGCGCCAGGTGACGAATCCGCGAGGCGATAGACGCCAGCGAACAGCATCGCCGCGGCGATGCTTAGGACGAGAACATATCGTAGGGTGCGGGCCATAGGAATCTCCTCCGATGAGCGACTGCAAACCCATCCAACGAGGCGAGTATACACGTCGAGCCGTTGCCCGAACACCGTCATGCCAATTGTCTGTGAACCCTACGGATCCGGCGTCGTGCTCTCCGGCGGCTGCTGCGGAATCGGGTTCGCGCACGTCGAGCCGTTGCGCCCGAACACCGTCTGCACATCCTTGATATCGATATCGAAGTCCGGCGCGATGTTTGGTTCCAGGTCGAAGAACCGATTGTAGTTCAACTGACCGAAGAACTGCCCGTATCGGAACGCCACCGCCTGGTCATCCCGCACGTCGACGACGCAGTCGAGGTTCAGGTCGCCCTCAAGCATCCGAATCGTCAGCGCCGCATCCTTACAGTCGTTCGTCAGTCCGCCAGCCGGCGCCTCGTTGTTGCCGTACGTCCCAAGCCCGTCGTTGTACGGCTTACCAAGCGTGTCGGCCAGTTCGCAGTTCTCATCCAGCAAGTTCGTCGAAACGCCGTTGTCCTTCGCCGGCCGCATGCGCGAGAACAGATCAGGCTGCGCCTTGAGGTGCAGTGTTCCGAGCACGCCCGGTGTCGTATCGATGTTCGAGCCGTTCACGAACACCACGGGATTCTGTGGATTCTTGCTCACGCATCCGAACATCACCCAGTTCTCCGTGATGATCGAAACGATCGGCTGCACGATGCGTCCCGTGGAGCCGAGGATCGCCGGCGCACCATTCGGGGCCACCGTGCAATCGAACGTTGGCGACTGGAACAGCTTGTCGTCGAACTTCACCTGGAACTCGAACGCGCCGAGACCTTCGCCCTGCTCGCCGGTCCCGTTCATGCCGCCCTGCCCCGTATCGCAGTCGACCGCTGTCTGGCCCGGGATGTAATCCTCCGCAACGTCGAGGCAACCGTCGCCCGCCGCCTGCCACGGCGCGCGCGGCAACGCCGCGTTCCCCGCGCACGGTTTGCCGTCGTGGTCGTCGTCGTCGTTACACGTATCGATGTCCTTCGTCGCCCGCGCGATCTCTGCGATATCGAACGATCCGCAGTTCGGCTCGCCCGCGCCGGAGAAGCTCCCGGCCGGCGGCAAATTCGGATTGGCAGAACCGAATGGCTTGCACAACCAGAGGTTGCCGACACTAAACGCACCACTCGCTGCGTCGTCGACGCCCGTGTCCTTCGCGATGCCGGAGAGAGTGGTACCGGAGCAGTTGATCACTGCGTCAACTGTCTGCGTGA
>JANXYW010000299.1 GCA_025355835.1 Chloroflexota bacterium | reverse complement strand
CTGCGCGACGCAGCGCTCCGCGCTCGCCGCGACCTCGCGCTCGAAAGCGACGGCATCGATCGGCTGATGCGTACTCAGGGCGATCATCATCGTCACGAGTTCGGGCGTGCGCGGGAGGCTGCCGGCGTGCGTGGTGAGGATGCGGTTGGTGCTGCGTTGCATATCGAATCACCGCGTTCCGGAGACGGTTGCTGCTAACACGAGGTGAAAGAATATCTCGCCGCGACGATCAGCATCGGGCTCCTGTACGACCTCCATGAAGATCATTTGTGGCCACAGATTGTCGAAGTACCGCTCGCCTTCGATTCCAAACAAGTCACAAGGCTTCACGAGGTCGCCGCTCCGCAATGCCGGAAGGAAGTTTTCGATGTGGCTCGTAATGTCTGCGAGTTCTGCTCTGTCGGAAGCGCTGAGCGCCCGGATGGCGTTACGCGCTGTTTCGCTTGGAGTGACGACGTATGCTCGAGCCAGTTGGCACGCCCCTCTGCTCACGAAGAGCTTGCGCCTCGCGGAGGGTTCTCTGGGCGTCGACTCCAGCAAGCACGGCGTGCGACATCCGCTCGACGTCCGCATCCGTGAGTTTCGCGAGACTGCGCCGCCGCTCGGCGACGAATCGGGTTGCAGCGACGGGGGACGGAGTGGCGCGCTTTGCGGCTGGTGCAGCGCTCGTCTTTTGGTTGTCGGGTCTACGAATTGCCATGATGGACACCTATTGCAACCCCATGTCATCAGGTGACGTGGGCGAACCCAGTATATCAGCCTACGCGTGCGGCCACGTCCGCATCGACGTGTAGGGTGCCGTCTTCAAGCGTGTAGAAGAGGCGCTTAAAGGGGATACCGAGTTCGCGGAAGCGGGCGCCGCCGCCTTCGTGGCGCTCAACAACCGTCATGACCAGCACGACTTCGCAGCCGGCGGCCTGCGCTGCTTTCGTCGCTTGCAACGCCGCGCCGCCCTGCGTCACGGCGTCTTCAACAATGGCGACGCGGCGACCGGCGCGAATCAGCGGCGAGCCGTCCTCGGTGGCTGCGGCGCGCATACTCGCGAGCGCTTCCGGGCCGTGATCCTTCGCTTCGGCGCGCCCGAAGAACGTCGGCAGGAGATGGCCGCCATCGAGCGCGGCGCGCGCGACTGCATCGGCGATCGGAATGCAGCCGGCCGCGAGCCCGCCGACGCCTTCCGCGTCCGACTCAAGCACGACGGGCGCCATGAGTTCGCCGATGATCTTCGCAAAGCGCGGATGCAGCGTCACGCCTTTGAGATCGCAGTAGTAGTTGCTGTAGCCGCCGGAGTTCAACCGCACCGGCTGCGCGTGCCGCGTGATGCAATGCCGCTCGATGGCGGCTTTCAGCACGTTGATGTCGTCAGCAGTTACGGACATACGGCGCTCCTCCGTTTTGTGATTGGTCGTGTGGCACAGCCGCAATGGCTGTACGGTTCGGCTCCTAGCGTTTGCTTCGCGCGGCGACGGCAACGCTCTTCTTTGCCGGCGGACCTGCTGGCAATCTGCCGCGCATCCGAGGGCCGACGCCCGTCTTCACCTGCGGTTTCTTCGCCGCTTTCGCGACGCGCTCGCGCGGCACGAACTTCGCATCGACCTTCATCTCGAGCGCATTCGCCACGCGCACGAGCGTTTTCAGCGTCATGTTCTCTTGGCCATCGAGCAGCTTCGTCACATAGGCACGCGATGTGCCGAGCCGCTCGGCGAGGTCGGTGCGGCGTACGCCCTGCTCGATCATCCGCTTGACGATGCCTTCGGTGACGTCGAGGAGGACGCCGTAGAGTTCGGATTCTGGGTCATTCTCCCATTGGTCAAACCGCGCAAGTAGCCGATCGTTTACGGCAGTCATGGCGCCTCCCCGTAGTACAGCGTCCGCATCAGCTTCGCCCGCGCGATCTCGCTTCCCGGAGTCTTCGCGGTCTTCTTCAGGAATCCTGTCGCTACGATCAACCGCCGCGGTCGATCGATGAAGAACAACAGTCGCACTTGATCCGACTTCAACTCGTACACATCATCACCGAGATGCCGCATTTTCTGCTCGTTCCGAAACAGGAACGGGCCGTTCTGGTCATCCGCGACCGTCCGGAACATCCGGTCGATCTTCTTCTGCGCCGGTATGGGCAGCGCGTCCAAGAAGTTCGCGACTTCGTTCCGATTCGATCGCACGACGGCGACTATCTCCCAATAGCGTCCTCGCCGGAGAGCCTCGATCGTCACTGTCATATTAACCTACAGGTTAACTGCTCTGCAACCCGCAGGCGTCAGTCGAACAGCGATTTCTGCGGCGATGGCGTCGCCGGCTTCGGCTCCAGGCCGAGGTGCTCGTACGCGAGGCGCGTTGCGGTGCGGCCGCGGGGGGTGCGCTGGAGGAAGCCGAGCTGCATG
>JANXYW010000209.1 GCA_025355835.1 Chloroflexota bacterium | reverse complement strand
GGGAGAACAAGTGAGAGTATTCATCGAGTATCGTCGCCGTCGGGGAACAACTTGCTCTGACGAGGACGGTGGAATCCGCTGATGGGATGAACAGTTCGCTTACACGGAGTTTTGAGACGGGCTCATTCAGCCCGCGTCGTGTGGCGCACGCGGCCTGTGTTCGTGCAACTGGAGGGCACTGCGTCGGTCCGGCGTTGCCGGACGCACAGCCGGGACGGCTATGCCACACGCTTCGCGTCTCGTCCGATACTGGCGGTAAGGTGGCACGTCGGAGCGCGGGCATTCAGCCCGCGTCGTGTGGCGCACGCGGCCTGTGTTCGTGCAACTGGAGGGCACTGCGTCGGTCCGGCGTTGCCGGACGCACAGCCGGGGACGGCTATGCCACACGCTTCGCGTCTCTCATAGACCGCTGCAGCCTGCGCTCGGCGAGTAGGCTCCGTACGGTGGCGCACGAAGCGTCACTCCCGCCACCGCACTTCCCACAGCCGCATGCTCTCATCGAACCCCTTCGGCACGAACTCGCCGCGATCGCCGAACAGGAAGTTCTTCCCTGACAACAACCCTCGCACTGTATCCGGCACGAGGATCTCGCCAGCACCAGCCTTCGCCGCAATGCGCGACGCAAGGATCACCGTCGCGCCGAACAGATCGCCATCTTCTTCGATCGGCTCGCCCGCATTCAGCCCGACGCGGACGTGGAGGTTCTCGGTTCCAGGTTCTAGGTTCTGGGCGTTGAACGCCCGCTGCAACGCGATCGCGCACTCCATCGCCGAGGTTACGCTGCCGAACGACGCCATGAAGCCGTCGCCCATCGTCTTCACTTCCGCGCCGCCGTGCTGTTTCAGCAGATCGCGCGTGATGCGCTCGTGCTCGCGGAGCACATCGCGGCCCTTCGCGTCGCCGAGGCGCTGCATCATCTCGGTGTGGCCGACGATGTCGGTGAAGAGCACGGTGCGAACGGACGGACCCGCGCCAGCACTGACGTCGGCTGCAGGCTCCGGCTCGATCCCCATGAAGTCCCGCAACATCGCGAAGAATCGCTTCCCTTTGTGGAGGTCATCCTCAACGATCACGAGCTGGCTGCGCCTGATGTGCGACGCCAGCCTGCGGCTGACATCGACCGGCAGCCAGCGATTGTGCTGGTTATGAATCACGAGTGTCTCCGCCTCGACGGCATCGACGAACGGCCTGACGTCATAGGCCTCGATGGCCTCCTGCGAGGCTTTCCATGTGTCTTTGTCCACGCAGGCGCGGAAGAACTCGGCATAGCGCACCGCCTCATCGCCTTCAAAGCCCAGGAGGACGCGGGCCATGGTCTCGGAGTTGAGTTTCCAGTCCTTCTCACGGAGCGCCCGCTCGATCTCCAACGCCGCGCCCTCTTCGTAGTCGGCGAACGACATCCAGCCCTCGGCCAAAACGAGATGAGAAACGCGCTCAGGATGCCTGCTCGCGTACGCGATCGCGACAGGAACGCTGTCCCACGTCGCGGACAGCGCGAATGACTCTGGTGCGGCGGCCTGTACGACAGCATCCAGGTCGCGCAGCATCGCCTCGAGCGAGAAATCCGTGCCGCCTCGGTCGGACATGCCCGACCCGCGCACGTCGTACGTTACCGTGCGAAACCAACGGCCCATGTCCGCGTACGACTCTGGAAAGGCCTCGCGCATGAGGAGTTGATGGCTGAGCGGCTGTGCCGGCATGTCAACGACGGTAGCAGGGCCACTACCCGTGACCGTGTACGCGATGCCAACGCCATCCGAGGTCTTCGCATAGTGGATACGCGGTTCCATGCCGGGAGTATGCGCGATCGCATCGTGCTGAGGCTACGCAGCACGATGGATACAGAGCATGGTCGGATTCCGCTAAGCGACCTGCGACTGTGGCCCGTACATGCGGCGCTCTGCGGCGGCGAAGATCGCTTCGCTCGACGCGCCGTCAGCGGGAGACGTTGCCCAGCCGGCGGCGAGGTGGAGTTCCAGACCGGGCACGTCGCCATCGCCTGCAGCCGCTTCCTTCGCAATCGCGAGTAGGCGGCGCGCGGCGCTCTCCGCGCCTTCCGGCGAGGCTTCGGTGAGGATCATCGTGTAGCCGCTCTCTTTGAATGCGCCGATGACATCGATGTCGCGGGCGTTCTGGGCAAGCGCTTCGCCGAGGCGCTGGAGCAGGCGGTCGGTCAGGAATGCGCCGAAGCGTTCGCGCAACAGCGTGAGATTCGTCGCTTCGATGACGGCGATCGAGACTTCGCGCTTGTAGCGCTGCGCGCGCGCGAGTTCGCGCTGCAGATCGGCTTCGATCTTTCGGGCATCGAATACGGACCGGCCGATGTCGATGACGCCGGAGTCGCGCGCGGCCTGCGCCTGGCGCAGATTGACGGTCGCGCACGAAACGTGGGCGGCGAGCAGGCCGACGTGTTCGACGTTGGGCTGGCCGACGTGCATCAGCAGGATGCCGCCGATGCGCTCGCCCGCGGACTCCAGCGGCACAAACGAAATGGTATCGACGCCTAGCTCGCGCTGCGCTGCGAGCGCTTCCGACTCGCCGATGAGGCCGCGAAAGATCTCGCTCGCGGGCGCGGTGATGTGCTTGCCGGTGTCGAGCGCCTCGGCGATAGCGGGCGCTTCGCGCGGATCGAGCTTCGACGCAAGCGCCACGCGGCCGAACGCATCGATGGCGCGCTGCTGCGAGCGGCGGCGCAGATCCGATGCAGGCTGGCGGCGCTCGAGGCGGCCGTCCTGCTCTTCGACGTAGACGAACGTGAACGTGGCGTTGACAGTGCGCTCAGCTGCGGTTGTCGTCGCGTCGACGAGCCAGTCCAGCGTGGCGGCCGAGTGGATTGGGAGAAGCATGGCCATCATCATGGAAACGGGATCCTTGTAGGTTGGCTGCTGTGCGGGTTTGCGGGGCATGAGTCTCGTCCTTGCTACGTTTGCCGTTGGCCCAGATTGGCCATGATGCGGACCATGTGTTCTTCGAGCCGGTTGACCGCGCTCTCCAATTGCTTGATGTCCGTCGCGCCTTCGCCGCGCAACACACCCGCTTCGACGAGGTTGCGGACGGCCGCCTGCAGGCGCGTCTGTTGCTCCAAGAGAGCATCGGCTTGCGCGCGCAGTCCCGATAGCTGGTTGGCGGCCTGTGTCAGATCCGCGAGCCCAGGCTGCGACGCTTCGCGAAGCGCGAGCTGGCGCGCGAGATCCTGCACGACGATCGACGCCTTCGCGGCCTCGTTCGCCGCTTGCGAGGCGCGCATGAACACACGCCAGCCGCCGATCGTGCCGATCAGCGTGAACAACAGCAGCCCGCCGAGTCCGATGCACACGGCGGCGATCGATGCTGCGAATTCCCAGTTGGACGCGTTGTCCATGGACCTGCTCCCTTGGCGGCGCGGCGGTTGGAATCGCCGAACGGCTACAGAATGGTCGGTCCGGCGGCTCTGCCACCACATCGCACCTTGCCCTCGGATCCCCTAAGGTGGCGACCTTTAGGGATCGGTGCGATGGGCCGAAGCCACGCCGATCTGTCCTCTTTCTACAACGCCCATCTTCGGCGCGCGTGTCAAGAAAGTCGGCAATTGCCGATGCAATGTCGGCGTTCTCGCCGGAAGCGCGGATCATACCGATGGTTCGGTTTGCAACGCGGGATGGTGCGAACGGCTCATGGCAGGCTTCGCGGAGCCTCCGCTACAATCGACGGCATGTTGAAACGACTGATCTACGCGGCGGGCGCGCTCTCGGCGCCGGGCATCGCCCTGACGATGGCGTCGGAGCGGCTGATCCGGCCGCATCTGTTCTATCGAGGCGATTGGCATCCGGAGCCGCCGGACGTAGTCGGCGTTCCGTACGAAGAGGCGGCGATCTTCACGGCGGATGGTTTGGAGCTGCAAGGGTGGTTCTTCAAGCAGAATCGCCCTGCGCCGACGCTGCTGTTCTGCCACGGCACCAGCTACAACGCCAGCGATATGTGGGTGACGCCCGAGCGCGCGCAGGCGTTCACGGCCTTCCTCCACGGCACCGGCTGCAACTTCCTCGTGTTCGACTATCGCGGCTACGGGCGCAACGATGGCCACGCGAGCGAAGAGGGCACGTACACCGACGCTGCGGCGGCGCTCGGCTGGTTGCACCAGCGCGACGACGTCGATCCGGCGACGATCTTCTTTTACGGCTTCTCGCTCGGCAGCGGCGTCGCGACGGAGCTTGCCGTGCGCGAGCCGAGTGCCGGGCTGATCCTGCGCGCGCCGTTCACATCGATGCGCGACATGATCATCGATTGGGATGCGCGCTTCCGCGTACCGCTGGCGTTCGCGCCGTGGCTGCCGCTCACGCGCTACGACAATCTCGCCAAGATCCACCGCCTCGACCGCCCGCTGCTCGTCATGCACGGCGATGCCGACAACACCGTGCCCGAAGCGATGGGCCAGCGCATCTTCGAAGCGGCGCCGGAGCCGAAACGATACGTCGTCTTCCCCGGCGCCGGTCACGGCGACGTCGCGACGGAGATGGTCGTCCCAGCGATCTCGCAGTTCGTCGACGACGTCATACGCAGCATGCGCGACGGCAGCGGCGGGATTGATGCGGTGACGGTGGCTGCGAGCTGATCATCGCGTGGGACGCGGTCCACAAGGCGCGATCCGGCCGCTTGGTAGTTGCTGGTCACTACATGACGCGGGCTGAATGCCCGCGCTCTCTGAACGGAGCTTTGCAGTTTCGACCAGCCGCACTCAGCTGGCGATGAACGGCAGGGTGTGTTCCAGAAAGACAGCCGGCGCTTCGTGATGCAGGAAGTGGCCCGCTCCCGGTACACGCACGATCTCGTACTGGCCCGTGAACCACTTTCGGGTGCGATCGACGCTGCTCAAGTCGAGCGCGCCGTCGGCTTCGCCGAAGAACGCAAGGGTCGGCACAGTGGTGGGCGCTCGCAGCAGGGCGCGTGACGCTGCACCTGCCTTGCCGATGGCGTTGCGACGGAACGACCAGTAGTAGCCGAGCGCACCCTCTACGCCGCCGGGTGCGGCGAGCGATGCCTTCACCGGCGCGAGATCGTCTTCCGTAACGTTCCAGTTCGGTGACCATCGACGGTAGATCTTCTCGACCTGCGCGAAGTTGTCGCGCCGAAGTGACGCGACGGCGCGGGAGCGGAATTGAAATGTGATGAAGTGGCGTCCCTTTATGAGCGACCGCGCGCCGATGGCGGCCGGATGTGGTATCGCGATCGGCACGAGCTTGGTGATGCGCGGCGGATCGATCGCGGCTGCGGCATAGCCCGCGAAGGCACCCCAATCGTGGCCGATGACGATGGCGCGCTGCTCGCCGAGCGTACCGATGAGATCGAGCACGTCGCCGCCGAGCTTGAGGGCCGAGTAGTCGGCATCCGAGGGCACCTCGCTGGGCGGGTATCCGCGCATAAACGGCGCTACGACCCGATAACCAGCGCTCGCGATTTGCGGTTGCAGCTCCGCCCACGTGTGCGGCGCATCGGGAAATCCATGGAGTAGCAGAACGAGCGGGCCGCTTCCCTGCTCGAAGTACGCGAACCGCAAACCGTTGGCGCTGATGTACTGCAGTTCCGTTTGCATGGGGCGTCCTCCTGATCTGCGGGCCAATGATATAGTGATCGTCAGATACAAACTCAATGCGCGGCAAATACGACCGAGCGATCGTCTCGACCGCGCCGCATTCATCGAACGAGCTGATCGTGGCTACGGAACTCCAGAAGCAAGTCGCAGAACGCATTGATGCGGCGATCGGCACGGGCCGGCGGCTGCTGGATCGCGACCCCGAGTATCGGGCGCTGAAGAAGCTCGCCGAGCGCAACCGCAAAAGTCCACCGAAGACGCCGCTCGACGCGCTGCAGCACATCGTCGATGTAGCGCGCGAACTGACCGACGGCACGTTCGGCGCGCTCGCCGTGACGGGCGAGATCGACTACGTCGAGGGCTTCGTGGTGAGCGGCATGGACGCGAAAGAGCTCGCCGGACTCAAAGGGCCGCCGCAGGGGCACGGGCCGCTGGGCTCGATGCGCCAGGACGGGTTGGCCGTGCGCCTCGCGGATGTCTCGCTACACGCGAAGGCGTTCGGCTTCCCGCCGAAGCATCCGGATATGAAGGAGCTGCTCGGCCTGCCGATCTTCGCCGGAGCAACGGTGCGCGGCGCGCTATACGTGACCGATCGCAAGAACGGGCGCGGGTTCGGCAAAGACGACGAGCTGCTGCTGACGGCGCTCGCGCATCACGCCGGGCTGATCATTGAGTCTTCCTGGTACTGACGGGCCGGGGAACAGGGATTACGCGGATTTCACGGATCGAGGCTGGCGCGCCTTGGACGGTTCGTGCCACGTTTGCGGGAATGCGGCCACGTATGGTGATGAAGAAGCCATCCAGTACGGAGCGCGGGCATTCAGCCCGCGCGTTTCGCGCAGGCGGCTCGAAGCTGGACCAATCGCGTAGCCCCCGTCCGGTCGTCCTGGTAGGGTCGCTTCACCATTCACCCACGTTGCGCACGTGCGATCCGCCTCCCGCATGACCGATACTGAGAGTGCGATGATTGTTGGCACCGTCCGCGAAATCAAGGCCGAGGAGTACCGCGCCGGGCTGACGCCAGAAGGCGCCCACGCGCTCGTCGATGCGGGCCACAAAGTGCTCGTCGAGACGCAGACCGGCGCAGGCGTGGGCTTTAGCGACGATGCGTACACCGCGTGCGGCGCAACGATCATCGACAACGCGTGGGAAGTGTGGGCGCGCGCCGACCTGCTCGTGAAGGTGAAGGAGCCGCTGGAGCCGGAGCACTCGCTAGTCCGCGACAACCAGACGCTGTTCACGTACCTGCACCTCGCAGCGCTGCCGGAGCTGACACGCGTGCTCATCGCATCGAAGGTGACGGCGATCGCGTACGAGACGGTGCAGCTGCCCGACGGGTCGCTGCCGCTGTTGATCCCGATGAGCCAGATCGCCGGCCGCATGGCGACGGAGATCGGCGCGCAGTACCTGCGCAAGCCGGGACCGGGACGGGGCAAGCTGATCTCCGGGCTGCCGGGCGCGCCGCCATCACACGTCGTCGTGCTGGGCGCGGGCATCGTCGCGGAGAACGCGATCGAGACGGCGATCCAGCTCGGCGCGCGCGTCACGGTGTTCGATACGCGACTGGACAAGCTACGCCACATCCAGCAGCTGTGGCCGGGACGGACCACGGGGCTGATGTCGAGCCCGCTCGCGATCGCGAGTGCGTTGCGTGAGGCGGACATTCTGGTGTGCGCCGTGCTCGTGCCGGGCGCATCGGCGCCGCGGCTGGTGACGCGCGAGATGGTGCACGGCATGGGCCCGGGCGCGGTAATCGTCGACGTCTCGATCGACCAGGGCGGCACGTGCGAAACGTCGCGCCCAACAACGCACAGCGATCCGGTGTACGTGGAAGAAGGCGTCGTGCACTACTGCGTCGCCAACATGCCCGGCGCCGTGCCGATCACGTCGACGGCCGCACTAACGTCGGCGACGCTGCCGTACGTGCTGCGGCTTGCGAACTTCGGAACGCGCGAGGCGCTGCTAGCGGACACTTCGCTGGCGAAGGGCGTGCTGGTCAGCGAAGGCGCGGTCACGTACGCCGCGCTCGCGGAGTCGCTGCATATGCCGTACGTGCCGCTGGAGCAGGCGCTGCCGGCGTAGGTCGAGCCATCCATCTCTTCGATCCGGAATTCGCGCACGGTTCGATGCATGAACGGTTCTCGTGCTGTTCGCGCACCTCACCGCGGCCGTCGGCCGCGCCCTCTCCACGTCGTGGAGAGGGCTCTCAGTTCGGGATCGGTGCACGAGAACGAAGATGTTGCAGTTCCGGCGCGATCGCCCCATCGAGCGGGCGCACAGCCGTCCGCCGCTACAAATTGGCGGCGTCGTTCAAAGGAAGGACGCCGATTTGAGAGCCCTCTCCACAGTGTGGAGAGGGCGCGGCCGACGGCCGGGGTGAGGCACGCGGTTACCCGCCGACGGCCACCAGAATCTTACCCGCGTGCTGGACGTGATCTTCGTCGTGGACGCGCTGGAACGCCGCCCATTCGCGGCAGTTCAGCGGGCCGAAAAACGGGTGCACGGGCTTGATGGCAAGATCCGGAGCCTCGGGCAGGCCGCGGATCGTTTCGAGCATCTTCGCGTTCGCCTCACGAAGCGCGTCGACCCAGCCGGCGAAAGGGCGCCCGTCATCGTCGACCGTCATGCCGAGTCCGCCCGGGCGCGGCGGCGGCTCTTGCGAGCGCGCGCTGTGCCAGATCAGTGCGGTGACGTAGGTTTCGGTCGTGATCACGTGGCGCGTCAATTCGCGGATCGACCACTCGTCGGCGGCGGGCTTCTTTGCGGCCACGTCGTCGGTGATCGCACCAACGACGTCGACGTAGCGCTGCTGGCTCGTGCGTACGAGATCGGCGAGTCCGTCCTTGGACTTGGCGCCCTGATGCTGAATGTACGACACGACTCGCGCACGAACGTCGTCAGGGATGTTTACCATGGCGCCCTCCGAAGGCCAGTCTACGAGCGTCGCTACACTTCTGCAAGCGACTGATAGATGCGACAGATGACGGAGGAGTGCTCGCCGAACGATCCATCCTCTATCTTCCATCATCCATCCTCAGCCACCGGCCTACCCCGTGCCTCCGACCATCGGTACGCTGTCCGTATGAAGAAGATTCTCGTCGCCGACCCCATCGCCCAGGATGGCATCGACATCCTTCAGCGTGAAGCTGAAGTTGACGTCCGCACGGGGCTGCCGCTGGACGAACTGCTGCGCATCGTCCCCGACTACCACGCGCTGGTCGTGCGAAGCGAGACGAAGGTGACGGCGGCTGTGTTCGCGGCC
>JANXYW010000294.1 GCA_025355835.1 Chloroflexota bacterium | reverse complement strand
CGGACAACGCGTTCGGCCGCGGACGCGAGGGCACGCCGCAGCGGGTCGCCGAGATCGCCGACGAGTTGGGGTTCGAGTTGGAAGTGCTGGGCGCGTCGCTCGTCGGTCACGACGGCCGCGTGAGCGCGACGGCGATCCGCACCGCGATCAGCGGCGGCGATATGGAGACGGCGGCGCGGCTGCTGGGGCGGCCGTTCTCGCTGCGCGGGCCAGTGGTGCGCGGGCACGAACGCGGCCGGACGATCGGCTTTCCGACGGCGAACATGGCGGTGACGCCGGATCGCGCGCTGCCCGCATTCGGCGTCTATGTCACGCGCTCACACGCCGGCGAACACAGCTATCCGTCGGCGACGAACATCGGCATCAATCCGACGTTCGACGACGCCGCGCCATCCGTCGAGACGTACATCCTGGACTTCGAAGGCGACCTCTACGGCCGCGAACTGCGCGTGGAGCTGCTGCATCGGCTACGCGGCGAGGTGAAGTTCGACGGCATCGATGCGCTGGTCGCGGCGATCGCTGGGGATGTGGCGGCGGTGCGGGCGTATTTTGCGTAGTTCGCTGCTGGCCCGAGTCTGGATCGTAGTGCAAGCGTGGGCGTGGCGTCGGGCAGTGAGCTGATGCAGGGCGCATACTCTCTTCATGTCTTGGCACCGATTCTCGCAGGCCGTGTTGTGGTTGGTGGCGGCGACCGCCGTGTTGCTTGTGGTGTTGTACGCGTTCACGCCGGGCTCCGATCACGATCAGCCGTCCCCGGTGGCCGATGGGCCGACGCCATACCCGAGCATCGTGCTGTTTCCGACGCTTGTGCCGACGCCAGCGTCCGACAGGGAGCCACATGTGCTCGACTTGTCGAGCTGGCAGCTCAAGACCGTGCGGATGCGGGCGGGGTACGTGGTACGGGCGATGCTGAGCGACGGCTCACTGCTAAGCGAGAGCGGGCAGGGTCCGGCTACCGTCTTTCGGCCGGACGGGAGGGTGATTGCCGACCTGCCGGTGCCGATGTATGCACCGGCCGAGCTGTCAATCGATCATCGCTACGTCGCGTGGATCGCGGCCGATAACATCCAAGTGTACGACGCCGAAGCGGCACAGACCTCGTCCGCACCACCACAAGACGCGCACTTCGACGGCAGCTTGAGCGATGGCGGTGTGCTGATGAGCGATGCGACCGGGGCGTGGCCGTCGTCGCCGCGTAACGCACAGGCCGGCGAAGAGACCGTCATTGTGGATAGTCACGGCGCTGTGACCGACCGTCTTCCGATATCGAGATGGATTGTGCGGGTGTCGTCGGATGGGGGACGCATCGCGTGGGTCGCGAACGATGGGCTGCACGTCTACGATCGGGCGATGCGCTCCGAACGCGTGTACCCAGATGTTCGTTGGGTCACTGGGGAGATCGCATGGTCGACGGATGCGGCCGAAATCGCCTATCTCACACTGACCGGCGACAACCGCGTGCACGTCGTTGTCATCGATATCACGTCAGGCCAGCAGCATCAGGTGTACTCCGCCCAGCCAGAGGCACGGATACAGCGGATGTCGTTTGCGGCAAATCACGAACTGCAACTACAGATCGCACCCATCAATTCGCCAGCGGCGCAATATGACCTACCGGGCGCGCGATACGTCGTGGCCGACGATGGCAGCGGCGGGCGCTTCCTCGATGATCCCGCGACGCTGTGGAGCGATTGCGGTTCGCCGTGTGGCATGCCGCCGGCGGGTTATGAGGGCGTGGACGGGCTGGCGCGCTGGTGCGAACGGTTTCCCGGTGGAGGAGCCTGCACCTTCCATCTCGCGTTCGTCGATCGCGGCGCAGGCGTCGCGCGGGAGCTCGCCGCAGGCGACTTCGCGGCGTGGTCATTCTCGCCGGACGGTCAACAACTGGCAATTCTGATCTTCGCAGGCACGGATCAGGTGCTGCGCGTTGTCCGGCTGGACGACTTCACGTCGCGGGATTTTCCGCTGGGTTTCACGTACGCCAACAACGTCGGGTGGTTCCCGGACGGCCGGTCGCTGTTGCTGTGGACGAGCGGCGGTAACTGACGGACAGCGTTACTTGATCTTGTATTTCGCCAGCGGAGAAAGCCGCCTCGCGAGAGATTGGGCGATCTTGGAGGTGCGGCCGGCGGGGGCCATGGCTACGAGCGCCCAGGGGAGGAGCTTGATCGCGGTGCGGCGGATCGAGGATGGGCGGGCGCGCGCGGTGAAGACGTAGCCGAGCGGCAGCGCGATGGTCTTTTCGTAGAGGGGTTCTTGCGGCATCGGTGCAGGTTATCACGGCGACGGATAAACCACGAAGAACACGAAGGGTGATCGGGTTGCCGGAGCGCTGAGTTTGGCAGCAAATGAGTGCGAGCGCGTACCACATCCCACAGGCGAAGCCAGAACGTGTTCCATCTGAGAGCCCTCTCCACGACGTGGAGAGGGCGCGGCCGACGGCCGCGGTGAGGTGCATCGATCTGCGCCGATCCGGCGTTGCCGGACACACAGCCGAGGACGGCTATGCCACCACACTTCGCGCCTCGGTCACGCACAGTGTGGTCTTAGACGTGTCGTGAACGCGCGCGCTCCAGGATGTGGGGCTACTCTTCGTAGCGGCGGAAGATGACGCAGGCGTTGTGGCCGCCGAGGCCTACGGAGTTCGACAGGGCTACGCGGACGTCGGCGTGGCGGGCGACTTTGGGGACGTAGTCGAGGTCACAGTCCGGATCCGGTACTTCGTAGTTGAGGGTCGGCGGGATGATGCCCGTTCGAATCGCCTGGATGGAGGCGATCGCTTCGAGCGCGCCGGCGCCACCCATGAGGTGGCCGTGCATCGATTTCGTCGAGCTTATCGCGAGCTTGTAGGCGTAATCGCCGAACGCCAGTTTGATCGCGGCGGTTTCGGCGCGGTCGTTGAGCGGCGTGCCAGTGCCGTGCGGGTTGATGTAGTTGACTTCGGACGGGTCGATGCCTGCTTTG
>JANXYW010000221.1 GCA_025355835.1 Chloroflexota bacterium | reverse complement strand
CTTCATCTCGCCGCCCGCGGCGCCCGCCGACTGCCAGTACGAGATGCGTCTCGACGCCGACCCCGCGCACAGCGGCATCCAGACAACGCGCCGCATCGTCGGCGACCAGCCGTTCACTATCGGAATCGATGTGACGAAGGTGGGCAAGGTGCCATATGCTGGCTATCAGTGGGACATTGCGTACGTCAAGGGCGAGTTCGCGTTCATCTCAGCCACTGAGCACACCGCCGCGACGGGCCTCGACACGTGCGTCCCACCGACCACGGGGACCTACTTTCCGACGCCGGCGGTCTTCGGCGGCGGTGCAGGGTGCATCACGCTCACCCAGCGTGGAGGCACCCTCTTCACGGGCGAAACAACAAGCGTCGAACTGCGCTGCCTGGCCCGTGGGACGTTCGCGCTCGCGCTAGCGAGCATCGATACGGACCCGTTCGGCGCAGTCTTCCTAGACTACCACGGTAGCAACCTGCCAACGACCACCGCAGGCATCACCATCGACTGCCAGGTCGGCGGCACAGAAGCGTGCGCCGACGTCACGGGCGATGGCCGGGTGACGCGCGACGATCTGCGCTTCATCATCCGGAACATCTCGCGCCTCCGCCCGGATCTGCGCGCCGATGTCAATGGCGACGGCCGCGTCGACGGGAAGGACTTGAGCCAGGCGACGAAGCAGCTTGGCAAGCGCTGCTGACCGCGAGTTCAGCGACGAGCAACAGAGGCGCCGCATGCGGCGCCTCTCCTGCGCCCGTCGTCAGCGCTGCTCGCGGCCCATGCGCAGCATCAGGTCGAAGATGCGGCGGAGCTCCGCGACGGGATCGGGGTGCTCATCGACGCGGATGTTCGTTTCGTAGCGGCGCGCGTCGAACGCGAGCGGCGGTGGCCCTTTCGTCGCATCCATCGGCGTCACGAGTAAAGCGGCGGAGACGCGGCCGCGGTTGTCGCCGCCCGCTGCCTGACCCGCTTCAAGCGCTGCCATCAGCCGTATGCCAAGCCACTTGCCGGCGCTCGCCTCGAACGCATCCGTCATCGCATCGATCGTCGACTGCCCGACAAGCATGTTGCCCTGTACCGAGTACCCATCGCCCTCGCGGCTTCCGCACCACGCGACGCACTCGCCGCCCGTGTGCGCGAACGTGCGTCCCTGCGCGTCGATACCCGCAACCTGCCGCAGTGCAGCGCCCGGATCTTCCGCCAGCAAGCCTTCCAACGCGGCGCGCGGGCTGAGCCCGTACTCTAGCAACCTCAGCCCCTCCCGCCCCAGTTCCACATTCGTGAACGATTGCGTCGCGATTGCGCCGACACCCACCTTCGCCCATGGCACCATGGCCCCGACGCAAGGCACCGCGGTCGAGACGGCGACGCCGAACGCATTCGATGCCGGATCGCGCGCGATGATGGAGAAGGTCATGGCGGAGTCTCTCGGTCTCTCAGTCTTTCGGTCGCTCAGGTAGAGCCGTTGCTCCCGCGTTACGCGACATGCGGTCTACGACGCCAACGATCTGCTCGATGAGGACACGATCTCCGGCCTGCGGGTCGTCGTGGATCATGTCGAACGAGAGTCGCGCTTCGCGCCGCGCTTCGTCGCCATCGAGCTGGTAGAGCACGGCGTAGTAGCGCGTTCCATGCAACTCATACGGGCGCAGATCGACGATCGTGCCCGCCTGCGGCTTCGGGCGCTCGCCGCCACGCACGAACTTCGGGCTCACGATGACGCTCTCGTGAAGCGAATCAGCGTCGTATCGTCCGACACGTCGTCGTACACGGCCGCGACACGTATGTCGCAGCGCAACTCCGCGTCCGGCACACCGACGATATTCGTCACAATGCGCGGCCCCTCGTCCAACTCGACGGTCGCGTAGTTGTACGAGCCTTCGTCTGAGAAGCCGGGGAACTTCTGATGCATGATGCCGAAGCTGTACAGCGTCCCGCGCCCGCTCGCCTTCGCCCACTCGGTATCGGTCGACAAGCAGTCGGGGCAGCGCGGCCGCGACGGCAGCCGCCACGCGCCGCACGCGAGGCAGCGCATGAGCATCAGCTCGTGGCGCCGCGCGCCGTCGTAGAACTCCTGCGACTCGGCATCAGCCTGTGGGATGGGTTTGGTGTACGTGTTAGTCATCAGTCGTCAGTCCTGCGTCTTCAGGATGGTGGTTTCGAAGTCGCACCACCAGCCCCCGACGACTGACGACCACCGACTGACGACTGTTCCACCAGCTTCTTCGGCGCCAGTCGCCGCCACGATTGCTCGATCAGTTCGCGCATCTGCTCCGGTTGCACCTTCGAAAGCCGGATCAGGATCGTCGGGTAGCCGCGATAGTGGTCGGTGAGAAAGAACACATCGGGCTGCGTCCCCATCAGAAACCGCTGCTCGTCGTCCTCGATGGGCTTCAGCACCATGACATCCGGCTCGCGCAGCCGCGCCATGAACTTGTTCGCAACGTAGAGTCCCTGCGTGCCGTACGACGACCGCGTCTCGACGCCGGGGAACGCTAGCGCCGTCGCCGTCACCTGTTCGAACGTAGTGCCGCGCTTACGGGATGCCATCGCAGGAAGACTACGGTATGCCGCGGGCGATGCGCTATGGCCGCCAGAACTGCGCGAGTCCGTCAGCGACGGCACGGTGCTGCTCCGCGCTCAGCCGGTCTCCGAACGCACGCTCGACATCCGAACGATGCTGCGCCATCGCCGACACGAAGACCCGCTCGCCCTCCGGCGTGA
>JANXYW010000190.1 GCA_025355835.1 Chloroflexota bacterium | reverse complement strand
GCCGCACGCTGCTCGGCCTGAAGCCCGCCATCGGCGTCTAGGCACGCGTTATCGCTGCCGCCGTACGTTGGAGCCTCGTACTCCGAGCGTGGGCGCCACGTTGTACTCCGGAGCGCGGGCATTCAGTTCGCGCGGTCGAGCGCGATAGCCGCGTAACCACGCCGACGACACCACCTGCGTCGTACCACTTCGCTACCGATGCTGCATGTACTTCCGGTACGCAGCGACCCAATCGGTCGCGACATCGTGCTGTGCAGCGCACACATCGACGCTGTGGTCGCAGATGCGTTTGTGTAGCTCGCCCTCCAGCGCGTCCTTTTCGAGACGGCCAGGCCGCGGATCGGTCGGCTGAGGCCAGAGGTTCTTGATGTCGTTCGAGCCGCCGATGCCCAGCGGGATCAGATGGTCGACTTCGTACTGGTCGGGCGCGTGTGACGCGATGCCGTACTCGGCGTAGACTTCGTTCTTTGTTGCCGTACTGACATTGCGCACGCGCTTCGCGTATCCGGAGACGCAGATCTCGTTGACGTTCGACGACAACACGTCACCCGGCGTGAGCGCGGCGTTGGGCATGACGGCGCCCGCCGAATCGAGGTTCGGAGCTGCACGTTGCGTCGCAGCGGCGCACCCCATGAGGATGGAGGCCGCAGCGACGACGGCGAACATCGCGCGTACCCTGATCACTCGCAACGTGTGCCGCCGTTGAACGGGCCGCCCGGCGCCCACATGTTCCACTGCGCCGTCTGCGCCCACGCCTCGGCCGCGCGCGCCCAGCCTAGATACTGTGAGTTGTCGCCGTAGTACGCGGCCCTCGCGAGGCCCACATACACCATGACGATGCTGATGTTGTACTCCGCGCCGTCGGTGCCAACGACGATCGGTGCGGCGAGATCGCGGCCGTAGCGATCAGTCAGCACCTTATCGTGATCGAGCCGCACATGCGTACCGGGCCGCAGGAAGATGTTTCGCAACGCAGCGCCTGCCCATGCGCCGCCGCACGCCGACAGCTCCGGCGCGTTGATCTGGAGCATTCGGACGTGCGCGCCGTCGTCGCACACGAACGTATCGCCGTCGATCACGCGATCGACCACGCACGACGAGCGCGTCGCCTCGGCCGCGGGCGATGCGCCGCCCAGCGCGAGCGCTGCGGCGAATCCCAGAACCATCATCATGCGCACGCCCTGAGCCTATCAGACGTTGCTCGACGCTCCTCGCGCGCTCGCGAGCCGTTTCCTATACTGACAGCGATGAAGTTCGCCGTCCTCACCTTCCCTGGCACCTGGTCCGAACGCGATTGCCAGTACGTGCTGGAGCACGAGATGGGCCAGACGGCAGATCTCGTCTGGCACCGCGAGTCGAGCCTCGATGGCTACGACGCTGTCGTCATCCCCGGCGGATTCTCGTACGGCGATCACTTGCGTACAGGCGCCATCGCGCGCTTCTCGCCGGTGATGGAAGCGGTGCAGCGGCATGCCGATGCCGGAAAGCCCGTTATCGGCATCTGCAATGGCTTCCAGATCCTGTGCGAGTCGCATCTGCTGCCGGGCGCGCTGATGCGCAACGACAGCCTGCAGTTCCGCTGCGTGCCGACGCACCTGCGCATCGAGAACGCCGACACGATCTTCTCGCGCGCCGGCCATGTCGGCGACGTGCTCATGGTGCCCGTCTCGCACGGCGAGGGCAGCTACTACGCGGATCCGGACACCATCGCGGACCTCGAAGCGAATCACCGCGTCGTGTTCCGCTACGTCACTCCCGACGGCCACGTAACTCCCGAGGCGAATCCGAACGGTTCGTTGAACAGCATCGCCGGGATTATCAACGCGCACGGCAACGTGCTCGGCATGATGCCGCACCCCGAACGCTCCGCCGAAGCGCTACTCGGCGGAAGCGATGGCCTCGTCATCTTCCGCTCGATGATCGAGAGCGCGGTCGCCGTCACTGCGTAAGCGCTACTTCACTGCGAAGACCCGGTACGACACCTTGTTCGGCGCTGGGCAGCCGACTGCGATGGCGACGGTTGTATTCAGCCAGGCGTACGGCTCGCTGCTCGTCTCGAAGCGTGGCGTCGTGCGGAAGTAGTACTCCGTTGTGCTCACGTCCTTTCCGGCGAAGACGCGCGCCATCACCTCGGGCGAAGCGAGCAGCACTCCGCGGTAGGTCATGTAGATCAATGCGCCGTCGTCCGTCTCCAGCGTGATGCGGACATCGAGCTCTCCCGCGCCGCTCGCCAGCTTCAAGAACCAGTCGCCGCCGCCTGACCGAACCGTGCCGCGCATCCGCGGCCCCTCGAACGTACCGCCGAGCACGACGAAGATCGAACGGCTGCCGAATGGCGCCGCGCCGATGTTCTCCGGCGGCGCAAGATCGATGTGTGTGTCGAACAGCAGTTCGGTCGCGATGCTCTCCGGAAAGTCGGCCATCTCCTTGTGCCTTTCACTCTCCGCGATGAACGCGGGTGGTTTCGGTGGAGCGTACAGGACACGAAGTCGCCGCGTAACGTTGGGGCGCGACGCCCGTCCTTTGAGGAGAACCCTACTCTCCGGATCGCGGGGTTTCGCTGATGATTCCGTGTGGCTGCGGCGCCAGGTGGCCGTGGCCGTATTTGCATCAACGATTGAGCGCAGGGAGCGTGCCTCGTGGCTGCGACGGGCCAGACACCGGACGTGTTCCAGACTACGACGAGTCAGGCGCAGCTTGTCGCCGCGCCGTCGCCGAACGGGCAGTCGGCGCCCCTGCAGGTGGCCGCGCTGTCATCGTCCGTTGAGAGCTTCTACCTACGTCGCGGAAAGCGTATTTTCGATTTCGCCTTCGGACTCGTTCTCCTCGCGACGTTGCTGCCGCTCTTGTTCGTCGTTGCGGCGGTCGTGCTCGTGCGATCAGGCTGGCCGATCTTCTACGGATCAGAGCGCGTCGGATTCGCCGGCAAGCGCTTCCAGATGTGGAAGTTCCGCACGATGGTTCGCGACGCCGATGCGGTCTTCGAGCAGTGGAAGGACACGCACCCGGAGCGGACGACGCAATTGCTCACCGACTGGAAGCTCGAAGCGGATCCGCGCGTCACGGCGCTCGGACGCTTCCTGCGCAAGTCCAGCCTGGACGAGTTGCCGCAGATCTGGAACGTACTCTGCGGCGAAATGAGCATCGCTGGTCCGCGCCCCTATCTTTCGCGCGAGTCACTCGATCCGGATCTCGCGCGAGCCATCGTTTCCGTACGCCCGGGTTTAACGGGTCCGTTTCAGGTGCGCGGTCGCAAGAACATGTCGCCACTCGCCCGGATGCAGCTCGAAGCCGGCTATGCCGCGGACGTGCGTCTGAGCAAAGACCTCACGTACATCATCCGCACCGCGAAACCGCTGATGGAACTGGACGGCCACTGATGACACGCGTACTGATCGCATCGCTGAACTACGCTCCCGAAGAGACGGGCATCGCTCCGTACAGCACAAAGCTGGCCGAGCACCTTGCCGCGCGTGGCTATCGCGTGACCGTGTTGGCTGGCATGCCGCACTATCCGGCGTGGCGCGTCGCCCCGGGATATGCGGGCCAGAAGCACACGACAGAAATTATCAACGGTGTCGAAGTGAAGCGCCGCGCGCACTACGTGCCGTCGAAGCAGTCCGCGCTGAAGCGCGGCCTCTACGAGCTGACGTCGCTGCGCATGGGCCTTGATGCGGCGCGCATGGAACGCCCGGACGCCATTCTTGGCGTCGTGCCGAGCCTCAGCGGCGGTATCGTCGCGCGCGCTGCGGCTGCGCGATTCCGCGTGCCGTACGGCCTCATCTTCCAGGATCTCGTCGGCCAGGCGGTCGAACAGAGCGGCGTCGCAGGCGGCGGCCGCGTGACTGGCCTCGTGCGTGCAGCCGAGGGCTGGGCCGCGCGCGGCGCGTCGGCTGTCGGTGTGATCGCCGAAGGCTTTCGTCCGTACGTCGAATCGTTGGGCGTCGACCCGGCGCGCATCCGCCGCGTCCGCAACTGGACCCACGTCGACGAGGCGACAGGCGATCGCGCGACGACACGCGCCGAGCTGGAGTGGCCGGAGAACGCGATCGTCTGCCTGCACGCGGGCAACATGGGCTACAAGCAGGGTCTCGAAAACGTTATAGAAACCGCGCGCATCGCCCAGATAGCCAACAGCCCGATGCTGTTCGTGCTGATGGGCGACGGCAATCAGCGTGACACGCTGGCCCGGCTCGCGAGGCGGTACGCGCTGACGAATCTGCGCTTCCTGCCGTTGCAGGACGCGGAGGCGTTCCCCAGCATCCTTGCCGCCGCCGACATTCTGCTCATCAACCAGCGTGGCAGCGTCAACGACATGTCGTTGCCATCGAAGCTCACGTCGTACTTCGCCGCCGGCCGCCCTGTCGTCGCCGCAGCCGCTGCGCACAGCGAGACCGCCCGCGAGATCTCGGCAAGCAGCGGCGGACTCGTCGTCGCTCCGGACGATCCGGCGGCGCTACTCGATGCGCTTGCGCGCGTCGCCGGCGATCCAGGCCTGCGCGTCCACATGGCCGGTTCTGCGCGGAAGTGGGTGGCGACGACGTTCTCCGAGACGGCGGCGCTTCACGGCTACGAGCAGTTGCTCGCGTCGGTGCTGGCGTCGGGACACCACGGGCGCGTGCATACGCCGGGCCGTCGGATCCGCGCAGTGCGTGATGCCGAGACGGCCGCGTCCGAAGCGGAGCAGAGCGGTCGCGATCGGTGGGCAGCATGACGTCTCTCGCAAACAAGCGCATCATGGTGACGGGCGGCGCAGGCTTCCTGGGCAAACACGTCGTACGAAAGCTAGACGCTCGCGGCGCCGACGTCTTCGTCGTGCGCAGCGAGGCGTACGACCTGCGTGAGAAAGACGCGATCGTCGCCGCGCTCGAGGCGTCGCGTCCGGGGATGATCATCCATCTCGCGGCCGTCGTCGGTGGCATCGGCGCCAATCGCGCGAATCCTGGGCGGTTCTTCTACGAGAACGCGATCATGGGCATCCAGCTCATGGAGCAGGCGCGCCTCCACGGCGTCGAGAAGTTCGTCGGTGTCGCGACGGTCTGCGCCTACCCGAAGCACGTGGCGTTGCCGTTCAAGGAGGACGATCTCTGGAGTGGCTATCCGGAGGAAACGAACGCGCCCTACGGCCTCGCGAAGAAGATGCTGCTCGTCCAGGCGCAGGCATATCGCGAGCAGTATGGCTTCAACGCGGTCACGCTGCTTCCGGTGAATCTCTACGGTCCCGGCGACAACTTCGATCCGCAGAGCAGTCACGTTATCCCGGCGCTTGTTCGCAAGATCGTCGATGCGAAGCTCCGCGGCGATGACCACATCGTTGCGTGGGGCACGGGCGCAGCGTCGCGCGAGTTCCTCTACGTCGAGGACGCTGCTGAGGGCATCGTGCTGGCAGCGGAGCGCTACGATAGCGCCGATCCGGTGAATCTCGGGGCGGGCCGCGAGATCGCCGTTCGAGACCTCGTGCAAGTGATCGCCCGGCTCTGCGACTTCGACGGCGAGATTCGCTGGGACGCATCGCAGCCCGACGGCCAGCCGCGCCGCATGCTGGACACAACGCGCGCCAAGGAGCGCTTCGGGTTCGAAGCGCAAACCGACTTCGAGACGGGCCTGCAGCGCACGATCGACTGGTACATCGAAGCGGTGCTCTCGACGCAGCTCGCGACGCGCCGCGTCATGCGGGCGGTCCGCGAACAAGCAACCGCGCCGGCGAAGAAACGAAGGATGCGTCCCGCGGCCTAGCCGTCGCAGAGGCGACGACGCGATCCAGGCAGGAGGCCCGGTTGGCGCTGCAGAGTACTTCGCGAACCGACGAGCGACCGGCGTCTCTGCCGGCCGCGCCCACGTTTTCGTTCGTCATCCCCGCCTACAACGAGGCCGACGACATCATCACGACGCTTGAATGCGCGCTCGCGCAGCGCCTCCGGCCGCTAGAGATCATCGTTGTCGACGATGGCTCGACGGATGGCACGCTCGATAAACTCCAGAAGCTACGCACCGACGGTCTCATCGTCGTCATCGAACATGGTCAGAACAAGGGCGCAGCCGCCGCGCGCAACACCGCGATCGCAGCCGCCACAGGCGATGTGCTCGTGTTCGTCGACGCCGACAACTGGCCGCCCGTCGACTTCCTCGAGCGACTGGCCCCGCTTTACGAGCAGGGGTTCGACTTCGTCTCGGTTGAGTCGCGCGTCGCGAACCAACAGAACGTCATCGGGCGGTTTCAGCAGGCGAAGCACGCCTACTGCTACGGCGGGAAGCGCCGCGGCAGGGTCGGGTACACGCAGGCGTTTTCGTGCCGTCGCTCGGCGGCCATCGCAGTCGGTTTTCCGGAGCAGTTGCCGGGCTTCGGTGGTGAGGATGTCGAATTCTTCGATCGTCTGCTGCGCTCCGGGTTCGCGTGGAAGGGCGAATTCGCCATCGAAGTACT
>JANXYW010000165.1 GCA_025355835.1 Chloroflexota bacterium | reverse complement strand
ACACATCCGATATCGCTGCGAATATTCATGTGGGCGACACCGTGCGTGCGGGCGACGTCGTCGCGTTCGTCGGCGACTCCGGCACGCCCGAGTCGATCAGCGATCCCGGCGCGGAGGAGCACTTGCACTTCGAACTGCGTGCCGGCGATGCGTTTCTGGGCAGGGGCTTGGCTCCGGCCGAGGTGCGCGCGCTGTACGAGCGGCTGTTCACGCCGCTCGAAGCACCATGACGCCGAGGAACGAACTGCCCCTCGATGAAGTCTCCGGCGTCGAGGAGCGGCCGCAGAACCGCCGCGAGTGGAGTGGCGCGCTGCGCAGCCTGATCCTGCCGCTGCTGTTGGTCGCAACGATCGTCGGCGGGCTGTACTACGTCGAACAGCGCCGCGGCTCCAGCGGTCGCGCGGCTGATGGCACAGGCATCGTGACGCTGCCCGCCGATAAGAACAGCACGGGCCGTTCGCCATCGACGGACATCGGCCGCGCGGCGCCTGATTTTCTGCTCGCGACGCCCGACGGAGGGACGCTGCGGCTGAGCGATCTGCAGGGCCAGCCGCTGCTGGTAAACTTCTGGGCGTCGTGGTGTACTCCGTGCCGTCAGGAGATGCCGGAGATTGTGCGCGCCTACGATACGCGGAAGGATCGCTTCACCGTCGTCGCCATCAACCTGCAGGAGAACGCAGCTCAGGTGCGGGACTTCGCGCAAGAGTTCGGCATGATGTTTCCGATCGTGATCGACAGCAACGGCGGCGTCGGCGAGGCCTGGCACATCGGTGGACCTGTGAAGGGCATTCCGGCCTCGTACTTTCTCGATGTGTCAGGGGTCGTGCAGGCACGTGTCTTCGGTCCGATGACGGCGGCGACGCTGGCGGACGGGTTGGCGAAGATCGGGGTGGTGGAGTGACGACTGCGAGCCGCACTACGTCTACTTCGCGGGGGCCTTCGTTTGATCTTTGGGCGCCGATATGGCGGCTGCTTACTTCTGTGCGGTTTGCGGTGTTCTACATCGCTACGCTGGCGACGTTTGCAATGTTGGGGGTGCTGATTCCGCAGGTGCCAGAGGCGATGCGCGGGAATAGCGCCGCGATCGCGGTCTGGGTGGAATCCGAGCGCGGTACGTTCGGGCCGTTCACGGAGACGATGCAGCGGCTGGGGCTGTTCGAGGTGTTCCACGCGAAGTGGTTTCTCTTCGCGCTGGGATTTCTCGTCGTCAATGTGACGACCTGCACGTTCAACCGCTGGTCGCCGACGTTTCGCAACGTCTTCCGGCCACCGCGGCGCGTGCCAGATAGCTTCTTCGATCGCGCGCACAATCGCACGGTGCTTGCGCCGATCGGGATCGACGCGCTGGCGCCGGCGCTGCGCAAGCTGCGGTACGGCGTTGAGACGCGCGTCGAGAACGGGACGACGTACGTGTTTGCGGATCGACATCCGTGGACGCAGCTGGCGACGTTCGTCAGCCATCTGGCGCTGATATTGTTCATCTCGGGCGGGCTGATCACGTGGTTCACGGGGTTCAGCGCGGAGATCTTCACAGGCGAGGGGACGACGGCGCCGGTGTTTGCGGTGAGCAATCCGAACCAGCTGCAAGTGCGCGTCGACTCAACGACGGGGCGCTTTGGCGATCAGGGCAATGCGCTGGACTTCCGTAGTAAGCTGACGATCTTCAAAAACGGCCGCGAGGTCGCGCATGGCACGACGACGGTCAACGATCCGTTCAAGTACGGCGGCTATCGCTTTCATCAGGTGGGCTACTTTGCGGACGGCGCCGAGCTGCGCATCCGCGACGTAGCGACAGGCAACGCCGTGTTCCACGAAACGTTCCCGCTCGAAGAATCCACGGCCGCGCCGTCGGTGACGATGACGGATGCGTCGGGGAAGACGCTGCTGGTCGATACGATCGCGCCGACGGATTTTCTTGCCGGCGCGAGCGGAGCGATCGTGCACGTGCCGGGGACCGATCGCGTGATCTGGGTCGGCATCACGGCGAAGGGCGACAAAGCGTGGGAGCTGGTGGCGTTTGACCCACAGGGCGGCGGGCAGTCCGGCCAAGTGCGCGTCGCCGAGGGCGCGCGCGGGACGATCAGCGGCATCGACGTGCATTTCGATCGGGTGGCGGCGATCCCGTCGGCGGTCGGGCTCGGCATACCGGGCGGCGACACGAAGACGCTGGCGCAGTTGGCGAAGGGCGCGGACGGCGCGGACTCGCTGACGCTGGTTTCGAGCAACACGCCCGCGATCTCGCTGGCGCCGGGCCAGCCGACGACGGTGGGCGGGCTTGAGTACACGTTCCTGGGGCGGAAGCCGTTCGCGGGGATCGCTGTCAAGCGCGATTCGGGCGCGTGGTTCATCTGGATCGCTACGGCTATGCTCGTTGGGGGGCTTGCTGTAACCTTCTACGTGCCACGCCGGCGGCTGTGGCTACGGCTCACGCCGACGGCGACGCAAGTGGCGTCGCTGGCGGAGAAGAGCGGCGGTTTCGAGAACGATATGCGCATTTTGGCGCATCGCCTGGGCGTGCCGGTGCCGCCCGAATTGCAGGAGGAACGTTAGTGCCAGCGATTGTGTATCTGCTGACGATCAAGATCGGCATGGATCCGAACATCGCGAAGTTCGGGAGCCTGCAGCTGACCTGGCACGGCATCTTCACCGCCGTCGGCATCGCCGCTGGTGTGTATCTGGGCGCGTGGCTCGGCCGGCGTCAGGGTATCACCGAAGACGACGCGTACAGCGTTGCGCTCGTTGGAGTGCCGGCGGGCATCATCGGCGCGCGGGCGATGTATGTGCTGGAGAATCACGCGCGGTTCTCGGGACACTGGGTCGATGTGCTGCGCATCAACGAAGGCGGCATCACCGTGTACGGCGCCGTTATCGGTGGCATCGTTGGTGCGGTGGCGTACGGACTTATCCGCAAACTGCCAATCACGCGCGGGCTTGATGCCGCGGCGTTCGGACTGCTGCTGGGTATGGCGGTCGGCCGCATCGGCGATCTGATTAACGGCGAGCATGTGGCGAAAGCATCGAGCCTGCCGTGGGCCACGGAGTACACGAACCCGGCGAGCCCCGCCTTCACCTACGGTCCCATCCATCCAGCGACGACCTACGAACTGATCGGCGACGTGCTGATCATCGGCATCATGGCGTTCCTGTTCATCAAGCTCTGGCAGCACCGCCCGGGCATCACGTTCTTCGCCGGGCTCGTGCTGTACTCGGCGATGCGCTTTGGCGTGAGCTACCTGCGCATCGATAGCGGGGTCAACTGCCCGAACAGCGTCGGCTGCCCGGAGTACATCGTCAAGAATTGGATGACGTTCCCGCAGGTCGTATCGACGATCACGTTCGCGATCGGCATGGCCGGGTTGGCGTGGACGTTCCTGCGCGCACCACAGGACGCACCGAAGCCGGCGATGCCGCCGAGTGCGCCCACTGGGAAGGCCGCGACCGCCCGCTCGGGCTGATGGCCGCGCGAGAAGTCACGCTGTATCGCCGCCGCCACTGCGGGCTCTGCGACGACGCGCTGTTCGCACTGCGCGAACTCGGCCGCGAGCTGCAATTCTCCGTGGTCGAATGCGATGTCGATGCCGACGCGGACCTGCGCGCGCTGTATGACGAGTGCGTGCCGGTGGTTGCGGTTGGCGGACGGGAGATCGCGCGGGCGCCGATCGATGTTCGTGCGCTGCGCGCGGCGTTGACGGCGGTGTTTGCGTAGGTGGGCCCTCACCCGGTCGCCTGCGGCGACCACCCGGCACCCTCACCCGGCCTTCGGCCACCCTCTCCCTCAGGGGGAGCGGGACGTACATTGGGGCGGCTGGTTTGTGGATCGCGCGCTGCGTTTGAGTGATGTTCTTGCGAGGAATCGCGAGGCGTCGCTGGATCGAGCAAGGTCCTTCGCTTTGCTCTGGACGACAGAGACTCAGCGCTTGAACTAGAGAATCGACATCGTCGCTTCCGGCCGAGGGCATTCTGCGGAACACCCCTACACGGCGAGAGTGCGTTATTTCGGGCGTTTGTGCCCGAACGAGGGCACGCCACCGCGTGCCCCTACGAGGGTGGTCCGTTCGCGGCGAAGGCTTCGACCCACGCCAGGGGCGTGTTTGTTGTGATGTGATCTACACCTGCCGTGACCAGGCGCTCGGCGATGGGCAGCGATGCTTCGCTTTTGTAGTCGACGGTCCA
>JANXYW010000145.1 GCA_025355835.1 Chloroflexota bacterium | reverse complement strand
GCGCGCCGAGGCGGCGTGGGCGGCGTATCGATCCGGCGAAGATGGCTGGCGCGAGGAAGTGGCGCCACGCATCGGCAAAGCGCCGGAGTTGCATGCCGCGATCACGGCGGGCGACATCGTGACGGGAGATATCGACGACGAGCTGACTGTCGTGCTGTCCGCGGCGAGCGCATCCGCGGCATCCCGGCAACAGCACCGCGTGGTCGCGCTGGCGGCGCTCGGGCATGCGCGGCTCGTCGCGGGGCGTGCCGATGACGCAACGGCGCTGGTGCCTCTATACTTGCGTGCGCCCGCCATCGGGCCGCAATCCAACGGATAGCAGCGCGCGGGCATCTCGCCTGCGACGGAACACGACGAAGGAGTCACTCTTGGAACGGACGCTCATCCTGATCAAGCCCGACGCGATGCAGCGCGGCCTCGCCGGCGAGGTGATCTCGCGGCTGGAGCGCCGCGGCTTGAAGATTGTCGCCATCCGCATGCTGAAAGTGAGCACGCCACTCGCGAAGAAGCACTACGCCGAGCACGAGGGCAAGCCGTTCTTCAAGGGCCTCGTGGAGTACATCACCTCATCGCCGATCATCGCAGCCGTGTTCGAAGGCAACGGCGCAATCAAGGGCACGCGGCAGACGATGGGCGCCACGAACCCGCTGGAAGCCGCCACGGGCAGCATCCGCGCCGACTTCGGCCTCGAGAAGGGCCGCAACCTCACGCATGCCTCAGACTCGCCCGCCAGCGCCAGGCGCGAGATCGCGCTCTTCTTCGGCGACATGCCGCCGACGGCATGGAAGCGCGACACAGACGCGTGGGTGTTTGAGTAGGTTGTAGGTGCTAGGTCCTAGGTTGTAGGGTTCTCGTAGGGCCGACATACTTGTGGATCTCGACGACCGCACGATTCACACACTCTTACTTCGAGCTGAGAGCGCGGGCCGTTCGCTGAACGACGAGATGCTCTCGATCCTCAGAGCGGCAGCCGCAGCTGAGGACAGCCTGTCGCCTGAAGAAGGCACGCGATTCGCCGACGAGTCACGCAGAACGCACGAAGGCCGGACTATCGGAGACAATGCCGATCTGATCCCAGAAGATCCTGACCTCTAGTTCCGAGCGCGAGTGGGAGCGTCAAGATCCCCGACCTGCCGCTCGCACCGTCATCAACCCCAGCCTGATCTCTGCGCCCTTCACGGCTTCCGCGGTGCATCCCGCTACCTCCCGTACGTGCGCAGCTCCTCGAACATCGGCGGCTCGACCGGTGTCATGAACTGGCCAATCGCGCCCCAGCGAAAGGCTGGCGCATCGACTTCGACACCCGGCGGCAGATCGCGCTTCACTACTTCCACAGCCAGCTCAACGAGCGCGCTCGGGATCGGCGCGTGGTCCATCTGTTCGCGGATGATCGACGCCGTGCCGCGAACGCCGTAGATCAGACCATCGCCGATCACTTCGAGCATCATGTGCGGGTTTGCGCGGAGATTCGTCAGCGTGTGCGTGCGGTGATCGAGCGCGAAGCGCACCGTGTGCTCGTCGACCGCGAGGGCGGAGTTCATGACCATCGTGTACGGTTCGCCGTGCTCATCAATCGTCGCGCCTACGACGAGACGGCCACCCGAAAGATAGGCGACGAGATCCGCGGGCATCTCCGCGTTCGGGCGGCCGCTGCTCACGCGACTATCGCTTCGGCTTCTTGGGGGTGGGCTTCTTCGCGGTGGGTTTCGTGGGCGCCTTCACTTGCGGCGGCGTCGTCGTCGCGGCCTTCGGGGCGGGCGCTGCGGCGCGAGCGGGCTTTTTGCCACGAATGGGAGTCGGCTTCTTCGAGGTCTTCTGCGCCTCATCGTCGTCGGGCGTTTCCTCGACGTCAGGCTCCATGCAGTCGAGCGCCTGTTGCTTGCCGTCATCACCACCCGGCTTGTCCGCGCCCATATCGATCGTGGCAAGCGATGCGACGATATCGCCCTGACCAACGCTGATCACCGACACACCCTGCGCCGAACGTCCCGTCATGCGGATGCTGTCCATGCGCGTG
>JANXYW010000143.1 GCA_025355835.1 Chloroflexota bacterium | reverse complement strand
CGGCGACTGGAACCCGCCGCCAGACGAAGTCGACCACGCCCCGAACGGCGTCGCCGATCCGATCCTCGATCGGGGCGCGGCCTACGTCGGCGATATGGTCGATGCGCTCGGCGGCTGGCTCATGGGCGATCGCCTCGAAGTTGCCGTGCTCACCGCCGCCGAGGTCGATCGCTTCGGCAACCTCAACGCGCTGCTCATAGGAGATCCCGCAAATCCCGACACGCGCCTGCCCGGCACCGCCGGCAACACCGATGCCGCGTGCCTCGCCCGCCGCGTCATCACCATCATGTCGCTGGAACCGCGCCGCTTCGTCGAGCGCGTATCGTTCCTCAGCAGCCCCGGCTACATCACCGGCCCCGGCGCCCGCCGCGCCGCCGGCCTCTCGCCGCAGGGCCCGAACCTCGTAGTGAGCACGATGGGCGTCTTCAACTTCGATACCCAAGACGGCGACAGCGGCACGTGCGAACTACAGCTATCGAAGACCTACGCCACCATCCCCACCGAAGCCGTAGCCGCCATGATCCCGTGGCCCCTCCGCATCGCAGATCAAGTAGAAGAATGCCTTCCGCCATCGGCCGAAGAACTCCGCTGGCTCCGCCACCTCGACCCCGGCCCCACCTACCTCCGCCCGGGGCGCTATTGACGGCCGCCGATCCCCTACCCGGCTGGCTGATCCGGTGGCACGAGCGGCTCAATCGCGGTGATTAGCGGCTGCAGATCCTCCTCGACGACGTGCCAGACTTTCGAGAGATTCACGTGCATGTAGTCGTGTACGAGCCGATTCCGCATGCCGACCATGTCCTTCCATGGAAGCTCCGGCAATTTCGCCCGGGCCTGCGGCGAGAGCCGGCTTGCGGCTTCTCCGATATTCTCCACAAGCTTCTGAAGCGCGAGTTGCAACAGGCGGTCGAGGAGAAACTCCTCCAGCGTGAGCTCGCCGCATAGCGCGTGCGCCTCGCGCGCAGCGACAAGCATGTCGACGAGCAGCGATTCGTCGTCAGGCCGCATAGATGGGGCGGGCGCTCTCCAGGATGTGCCGGCGGCGAACCCAGTTGGGGCTTTTCTCCACGAGCTGTCTCTCCACGAGATCAACAGGGCGCTCGAACAGCAAGACGAGGTCCTCCTCCATTGCCATATCGTCGCGGAACGTCCAGTTCGCCTGCGGGTCGAACGTCACCAGCACGTCAATGTCGCTCTCCGGCCGAAAATCGTCGCGCAGCACGGACCCGAACAGCTCGAACCGCACGATCGCCCACTTCCGGCAGAATGCGGCGATTTGATCCTCCGTGACGTGCAGGCGGGCGAGGATGTCGTCCATGCGGGAATGATATCCCATTCGAGACGGCGTTCCGCGTGGAGCGTGCGGTTAGGCAGAACTCGCGCCCGCTGGTCTGCGAGCACAGCAGCTACGCAGCCGTTCCGAGCTTCTGGAGCGCCGCATTGGCGACCGCTGCGACCACTTCACCGGTCGTGTTCGCGATTCGGTACGTGCTAACGTTCTGGCGGTTTGATACCGCGATCCCAATTCCGTCCGTGTAGACCGTGAGGTTTACCAGCTTGCTGTACAGGCTCTCCTGTGTCTTCGATCGTCCGCTGAATACGATCCTGCGTGACGTAACGGAGAGTATCCCGGTATCGGCGACCGTGATCGAAGTTCCAATTTGCTGCATGTGTCCGCGGCTCGTGCGGTACCGGACGCCCATGGCGATCGGAAAGCTGAATCCCGATCCCTTCCATTCGCGAACGGCGACTTCCTTCAACAGCGAAGCGTTGGCCTCGAGATGAACGACTTCGCCTGGCTTGCAGATAATGTGTGCTTCCCCCGACCCGAGAACGGGAAGGCGTCCATCGTTCACGCGGGCGATTGTCAATCGATTGAGGATCGCCGGGTATTTGCTCAGGGTTGAGATGCCGATTGAGGTCGCGAATCCAAGGAATGACTGCTCTTCTTCGGTGGTGAGCACGTCATCGTCAAGAATCTTATCGGCGTACTCCGCCAGCTGCTTGCCTTTCTTGTCTCCGAACAAGCCCATCTTCGTCTACTCCCGAACGTGCATCGACGGTGCCGACGCGATCACGGCAGCGTTTCACACGCGTTGCCGTCATGGTTGGTGTCTAACTTCGACCAGTTGTTGGTCGGACTTCCGCCATGTTTCACAAAGACGCGTTGCGCCTCCGCATGGGATGGGAAATCCGGACAATTGCAGTCGGTCGCCTCGCAGGGGTAGGTCGCGTCTCCGCCGGACGCGACGGTCGGCGGAGGCGGAGGTGGTGCCTGCGTGGGGGCTGGTGCACTCGTTGGCTGACTTGGCGCCCGTGATGCCGTCGGAGGCGGAGCCTCTGTGGGAATTGCGGCCGCGATCGTAGGCCGCTGAGCGATCGTTGGCTCGGGTGTCGCAGTCGCAGCGCGTGCCGCCGCCGAAGCAACAGGAGAAGTCGTACTGACCGTTGTCTTGACCGTTGTCTTGACCGCAGTTGCAGCGGTCGGTGACAGAGCGATCGTCTTCGCGGTTGGCGTCGCGTCTTTGCCGCCACACGACGCTGCGCTCAGGATCAGTCCAGCCAGACCTGCCAGCAACATTCGGCGGGTCATCACTTGGCGTTTCCTTCGCTTCGATCAGTGTCAACGAGATTGATTCGATACTACGCTTCCTAGTCATCACCGGCAAGAGGTTGCTCCGAGCTTTACGGTACGGCCGCTCCCTCTTCGTGCCCCTTCGTGTCCTTCGTGGTTACCGTCCCCCTATCCGCGAAATCCATGTTCCCCGTAGTCGCCCTTCTGCGAAATCTGCGAAATCTGCGAAATCTGCGAAATCTGCGAAATCTGCGAAATCTGCGTAATCTGCGGTTCCCGTGTTCGTGTCACATTGACACCATCTCCCGCCTGCGCTATGTTAGTGTCGTAGTGACACTAAGTCACGAGCAGGAGTCGCGGGTCATGACCACACTCACCCTCCCGATCACCGAACGCAAGACCAGAGGCGGCATCGCCTGCGAGAGCGACAGCATCGCCACCGTCCCCCTCGCCGATGAGCGCTCGTTCGCCTACTGGCAGCAGGACATCCCCAGCGCATACCT
>JANXYW010000120.1 GCA_025355835.1 Chloroflexota bacterium | reverse complement strand
GCGAGATCGGCGAAGCGATAGTGCGCGCAGGCGGCGATCATCGCGCCGTTGTCGGTGCAGAGCACCGGCGGCGGCACGTGGACGGGCAGCGGCGAACGCTCGATAAGCAGCTCGCGTAGCGGGCCGTTGGCGGCGACGCCGCCCGACAGCAGGATGCTGCGCGCGCCCTCGCGCAACGCGGCCTGCACGGTCTTCTTCGTCAGCACATCGATGACGGATGTCTGGAACGCCGATGCGATCTCCGCAGTCTCCGGCACGGGCTGCGGCGCGTCGGCATCCGGCCGGCCGCCGGGTGAGCCGCGCACGATGTGCAGCACGGCCGTCTTCAGGCCGCTGAACGAGAAGTCATCGCTGCCCTTCAGCCAGGCCCGCGGAAGCCGAAGCCGCGGCTTCGCGACGCCTCGCGCCGCGCGTTCGACGGCGGGGCCGCCGGGGAAGCCGAGGCCGAGCAGGCGGCCGACTTTGTCGAAGGCCTCGCCGGCGGCGTCGTCGCGCGTGCGGCCCAGGCGCCGGTAGCGGCCATGTTCGCTCATGAGGATGAGGTCCGTGTGGCCGCCCGAGACGATCAGCCCGAGCGCCGGCAGTTCGGGCGCGCGATACTCGCGGCCTTCCACCTCGAGCCAATTGGCGTAGAGGTGCGCCTCGAGGTGGTTGACGCCGAGCAGCGGCAGGTCGTGCGTGTAGGCCAGCGTCTTCGCCGTGTTGACGCCGACGAGCAGCGCGCCCGCCAGCCCCGGCCCCGCGGTCACGGCGACGCCCGCCAAATCGCGCCAGCCGGCGCTCGCCTCGGCGAGCGCGGCATCGATCACCTGCAGGATCACCTCAAGGTGGTGCCGCGACGCCACCTCCGGCACGACGCCGCCGTACTGTGCGTGCAGGTGGAACTGCGAAGCGATGACGTTCGACCGCAGCCGACGCCCATCCTCAACAACGGCCGCCGCCGTCTCGTCGCACGACGTCTCGATGCCGAGGATGAGGCGGTTGGTCGCTGGTCGTTGGTCGCTGGTCATTGGTCGTCATGGTACCGAGCGACGGTAGCAGGCGCCGCTCGTCGGTTGGGCACGGTGGGTGCAGCTTTCCCGTAGGGACAGGTCTTCAGACCTGTCCGCCTGCTGGTCTGGCGCCGCGATCCGGCAGTCGGCGATTCGCGTCGAGCCACTTGGCGAACCGCTTCCGTGCTTCGTCGTCTGTGACGACGCGCCCCGCAACGACGTCGGCGAGCCCTTGCGCGACCTTCATCTTGAAGTAGGCTTCGGCGCTGACATCTGTACGTGATCTCCGGTCGTCGGTCATGAGCAGCAGTCTACTTGGTGAACAGGTCGTGAAGTCGCGGCGTCATGCGGCGTATCACCAGACGGACAGGCCTGAAGACCTGTCCCTACAACCAACCCAACTTTCATGGCTTCGTGCTCTTCGCGGCCTTCGTGGATCGTAGCCGCTACACCGGCAGCGGCAGGTCGATCTTGTGGCGCCGCAACTCGCCGGCGATGCGTGCGGCGGAGGCTTCGTCGGGCTCGCAGAGGGGGAGGCGGAAGGGGCCGACTTCGAAGCCGAGTTGATTGAGCGCGTACTTCACCGGGATCGGGCTGGTCGTGCAGAAGAGGGCGTCGATCAGCGGCAGCAGGCGGCGCTGGATCGCAGCCGCTTCGGCGCCACGGCCGGCGAGCTGGTGCGCGACCATCTCGCTGATCTGGCGGCCGACGAGATGCGTCGCGACGCTGATCACACCCCAGCCGCCGAGGGCGACGATGCCGAACGTGTCTTCGTCATTGCCGGACCAGATTTTGAAGCCGGGCGCCGCGCCTTCGATGATCGCGGCGATCTGCGCCATGTCGCCGCTCGACTCTTTGACGCCGACGATGTTGCCGATGCGCGAGAGGCGCACCGTCGTGTCGGCGGTCATGTTGACGCCGGTGCGACCGGGGATGTTGTACGGGATGCAGGGCAGCTCGACCGCGTCGGCGATGGCGGCAAAGTGACGGTACATGCCTTCCTGCGTCGGCTTGTTGTAGTAGGGCACCGTCAGCAGGATCGCATCGACGCCGGTGCGCGCGGCCTCGCGGCTGAACTCGACGCTGTCGGCCGTGCAGTTGTCGCCGGCGCCGGCGATGACGGGCGCGCGATCGCCGACTACTTCCTTCACGTCCGACCAGAGCCGCATCTTCTCGGGCATCGACAGCGTCGGCGCTTCGCCGGTGGTGCCGGTGACGACGAGGCCGTCGGAGCCGGAGTCGAGCAGGGCGATCGCGAGGCGCTTGGCCTGCGCGTAGTCGACTGCGCCGTCCGGCGTGAACGGGGTCAGCATGGCGGTAAGGACGCGTCCGAGTTCCATGGTTCCTCCGGAAGAACCTGGAACTTAGAACCAAGAACCTACGGCGTGGGCTTTGGCTCTAGGTTCTTGGTTCTAGGTTCTAGCGCGGCGCGCTACACGAGCTTGCGGGCGATCATTTCTTCGGCGATTTGAATGGCGTTGAGGGC
>JANXYW010000106.1 GCA_025355835.1 Chloroflexota bacterium | reverse complement strand
ATCCCATCAGCGGATTCCACCGTCCTCGTCAGAGCAAGTTGTTCCCCGACGGCGACGATACTCGATGAATACTCTCACTTGTTCTCCCATTCGTCCGCCGCGGATCGAGTTCTGAGACAGGCTCTGAATGCCCGCGCTCCGTACGGGCTTTTCGGCGCGCTGCTAGCCGTTGCTGCTGGAGGTGATGTCGCGGCGGCGGTAGACGATGAAGGCGAGGGCAATGAAACTGATGGTGTAGATGGCGATGATAATCGCCGCGCCTTCGGCCGAGAATGCGCCCTGACGGGCAAGCTCGTTCTTCGATGGACCGAAGCTGAACTCCGGAAGCCCGACAGGCAGCTTGTTCTGCGCCAGCACGACGCTGCGGTTCGCGGAGATGAGATAGTTCGGCACGCTCTCCCACCGCGCCCCGCCCAGCCGCATCAGGCTTCCGATCAGCGGCTCGAGGAACGTGACCGCGAGGCCGACACCCACGCCAGCGAGCGTCGAGCGCCCGACAATCGCCGCCGCGAACGCCAGCGAGACAAACGGCAACATCACGTAGACCGTGCGCGCCCACGAGAGAAACTGCTCCTTGAGGAAGCCCCCTGTCACGAAACTGAAGTCGGCGCCTCCGTAGTACGTCGTGATCACGGCGCTATACGCGAGCGCGGCGGCGACAGCGAGCAGCGTGCCTATGGCGACGAGCGCACACGTCACAATGAAACGAGCGGTGATCAGCCGCAGCCGGCCGCTCGATGCCGTCGCCATGAGGCGGACGGTGCCCCACGAGTATTCGCTGCCGGCGGCGCCCGCGGCGAAGATGACGGCGAGCAACGAGCCGAACTGGGCGATGATCTGTAGCGCGAACGGCACGCCCGCCTGCAAGAAGATGCCGCGCCGCAGCTCCTGATACTGGATGCGCCGCCCCAGGTCGCGGTCGAAGTAGCCGCCGGCGCGGCCGCTGATGCTCCAGAGGATCGAATACAGGAGGATGATCAAGCCCACGATCAGCGCGGCGAGAATCCACGTCATCATCCGCTTGCGGAGCTTGAAGAATTCGCCGGCCATCAGCCGCTGAATATTCATGCGGGCACATCCTCGTCGGTGAGGTCGAGGAACACGCTTTCGAGATCGGTTTCCCAGGCGCTGAGTTCCGACACGTAGATACCTTGCGTCGCCAGCGCCATGTTCAGTTCCGCCGCCTTGTCCGTCGGCGCCGCGGCGCGCACGAATCCGTCGATGCGCTCGATGCCGGTGACGAACGATACGCCGCCGAGTGCTCGCACGAGCGCGTCGTTGTCGGCGGCGCGGATGCGGAGATACTGGCCGCTGCCGAGCAGTTCAGCAACGGTGCCCTGCGCCACCATGCGCCCCTTCTTGACGATCGCGACACGATCGCTCACGGCCTGCACCTCATGCAGCAGGTGGCTGCAGAGGAAGACGGCTCTGCCTTGGCGCGCGAGGTTAGGAATAAGCTCGCGCACTTCGCGCGTGCCTGCAGGGTCAAGGCCGTTCGTCGGTTCGTCGAGGATGATCAGCTCCGGGTCGCGCAGCAGCGTCGAAGCGATGCCGAGGCGCTGCTTCATGCCAAGCGAATACGTCTTGTACGCGTCGCCGCCGCGCTCGCGCAGGCCGACCAGTTCGAGCATCTCGTCGATGCGCGCGTTGCTGACGCCGCCGAGCGCGATTGCGAGCGCCTTGAGGTTGTTGTAGCCGGAAAGGTACGGATAGAAGGCGGGAGTCTCGATGACAGCGCCGATCTTCCGCAGCGCGGGCCACGGGTGCATCGACATATCGTCGCCGAAGACGAGCGCGCGGCCGCGCGTGGGGCGCACCAAGCCGAGGATCATGCCGACGGTGGTGCTCTTGCCGGAGCCGTTAGGTCCGAGGAAGCTGTAGACCTCGCCCTTGTAGACGCGAAGGTCCATATCGGACACGGCCTGGATGCGGCCATACCGCTTCGACAGCCCTTCCGTGCGCAGGATCTCGACTTGTTCGGGCACCTACACCACCTTCGATGCATCGTAGCAGAGCAGCGAGAGCAGGCATCGCGAATGGTGTCAGGGGAAGCCCTTCTTGAGGGGGCGCAACGGATTCGTTACGATGCGGTGCTGGGCGCGAGTCCGGAGTGACCATTCCCTGGTAGCTCAACGGTAGAGCAATCGACTGTTAATCGATTGGTTGTAGGTTCGAGTCCTGCCCAGGGAGCCATACTACACCCACCCGTCCGCC
>JANXYW010000077.1 GCA_025355835.1 Chloroflexota bacterium | reverse complement strand
CACCATGAGCCGCAGAACTCTTCGTTGCATTCGTCGAGTTCACACCCACACATCGGGCCGTACGTGTCGTGCGGTGCTTCGTCCCGACCGCACCAGTCGCACGGTCGCGTCACATGGATCATCACGCCTCAAGTCCTCGGTTGCTTCCGCACTACTCCTTTGTGCCCTTAATGCTCTTCGTGGATCGTTGACCTAATCCGCCAGCGTCCACCGCCCGAAGGGTTTCTGCACCGGCCCCCCGACCTCGGAGATGGCGTCATTCACCTCGTCGTTGGTCGGCAACTGGTTACCGAACTCCAGCTGATGGCAGGCCGGGCTGGCGAGGCCCGTCTTCTTCCCGAGCGACCAGAACAGCTCCGAACAACTCTTCACCACGAGCAGGCTCTTGGCGATGTCCGATGACGCTGACGACGGTCCTTGCCGGAGACGGTAGATAAGAATCACCGACTGGCTGGTGATCGGCTCGTACTCCACACCGTTGACGCCGGACGCCTGCAGTTGCTCGGGTTTCTGGTTGTCTTCTCGGGCCTTGCCCTCCTGGTCGATCTGCCAGGCCTCGTGCCTGCGCCACATCCACCATGCGTCTCGTGCTGACCGTGCTTTGTCCGTCACCGAATCGAAGATCGTTTCCGCGGCGTGGCTCACGAATGCGCCGCTCATAGGGATCGCCCAGCCAAAGAAGGCCTTGGCTTTGAACGCATCTTTCAGCGATGTACCCGCTCCCGATGAGCACGTGTTGAGAAACACCAGCGTCTTGTCGAAGGAAACGGACTTCTGATCCCTCAGCATCTGGAAGAACGCCGGAGTAACCCAGATCACCGCGCTCCCTTGGAAGTCGGCGCCGACGACGAACGGCGCATCGCCTGACCCGTCCCAGGTCAGGCCCGTCATCGTAACGAGCGCCTTCACGATATCCGCGTTCACGTCGGGGTCGAGCTTGCGGCCGTTCACCGCCTTCTTCAGTTCGGGCCTGTTGATGTCCAGCAGCCCCATGTACATCCACGATTGGCTGTGCCGCGTGTACCAATGGTCGATGTTCGTGCCGTGCGACATCACGTAGAAGACACCGTACTTGTTCGTCGTGATGAACTTCGCCAGCTCCTCGACCGCTTGATCGCCGGTGTGTACGGCCTTCCCGTTCTCCATCGTCCCCAGAATTGTGTCGACGGTATACCCCGCGCCCGTCAGATCGCTCTCCATGCACTCGATGCTCGGCCCCACGGCGGACTTGAAGCTGTCGTACAGCTCCACCTTCCCTCCGTGACCACGAAGAGGGTGCACGAGCTCGTACGCTGGCGCCACGAGCAGGGCGCGCTTGAGCGGCGAGTCCGCGCTGTTGATCGGCTTGGGCTGCGATTGCGCGCTATACAGACTGACACCGTAGCCGCCGGCAGGATTGAGACCTTCACGGCCCGGCTCTGGGGCTCGCGACGCTGCCGCGGGCGACGCCGGGAGCGTGCCACACCCGCCGGCAGTCGTGAGTGGCGCGACCGGCTCATGCAGCCCCGCGAGGGGGTGCGCCGACACCAGCAACTCGGGTGACGGCGGATCGATAGCCGTGGACTCCGCCGGTGCGAGGTCCATCCGCTCCGTCACGACGTAGTCTCCGGTGCCGTCCTTGTAGCGGATCGTGATGTTCAGGCCGTTCGGCGAGACCGTGGCATCCGAAACGTTGGAGAGCCCTCGTGCGAATGCGGCGGTCTCAGTGACGGCTTGTGACCAGGCTGTGCCCTTGTCATTGACCGCCTCGACGAAGTGCTTCGTTGCCGCCGCCGCCGCGTCCTTCTTGAGGTCCCAGCCGCCCCAATCACTCTTCAGCGTCGCCGCCGTCCCGGGCGTTGCCTTGTTCGTCGCCTGCCCATCGGTTCGCTTCCACGTCGAAGAACCCGCGCCCTCGCTGAACAGCTTCACCGGGATCTCCAGCGTATCGCCGTCAAGCTTGTACGGCTGATCCTTCGCGTTGAACCCCTGCTCCTTGAACTCGATCGTCATCTTGCCATCGTGAATGCTGTACGTGCCGCTGTCCGTCAACTCGTCGTCGGCGCTGACCGCCCGCACCGAGAGCGTGCCCTTGTCGAGGACGAGCGTCACCGTCGCACCTGCCTTCGGCCGCCCGCCGTCCGAATCTTGCACGACGACATACGTGCCGCTCACGTCGCCGGCGGCCGAAGGCGCAGCGGTGCCGGAAGAACTCGACTTGCTGCTACCACCGCCGCATGCGGCGAAAGACAAGGCCAGCAACGAACTCGCAAGCAGCAGAAGAACGGTGCAGCGACGAATCGAACTGTTCATGCAGGAACGCCTCTCTGTGAACGACTCTCTCGATGCCGCATCAGCACCAGATCTCGAACGACGAGCTGCCCCGCGCAGCCCGACCGATCCCGTAGCCTACCGCACCGCCGATCCCACTCCGCGCCCTCCGCGTCTCCGCAGTGAATCCTTTTCGTGCTCCTTCGTGTCCTTCGTGGCTCCCGTCATCGTCTCAATCGGCGAAATCTGCCAAATCTGCGGTTTTGTCGCCCGCGCTATCATGGACGCATGGCCGACCGCCGCATGTACCTCGATCACGCCGCCACGACGCCCACCGACCCGCGCGTCGTCGCTGCCATGCTGCCGTACCTCACCACCGCCTGGGGCAACCCCAGCAGCATCTACGCCGAGGCCCGCGAAGCACGCAAGGGCCTCGACGCCGCCCGCCGCACCGTCGCCGAAGCACTCGGCGCGAAGCCGAACGAGATCGTCTTCACCAGCGGCGGCACCGAAGCCGACAACCTCGCCCTCCGCGGCGTCGCCATGGCCGCGCGCCAGCGCCGCGACCGGGTCGCCGCAGGAGACCGCGAGTCCGCCGCAGGAGACGGCCACCACATCATCACAACCGCGGTCGAACACCACGCCGTCCTCCACGAGTGCGAGGCGCTCGCCAAGGAAGGCTTCCGCATCACATACCTCCCCGTGGACAACGAAGGCTTCGTCGATCTCGATGCGCTCCGCGCCGCGCTCGACGACCGCACGATCCTCGTCAGCATCATGTACGCCAACAACGAAGTCGGCGTCATCGAACCCATCGCCGAGATCACGCGCATCGTCAAGGCGCACAACCCCCATATCGCCATCCACACCGACGCCGTGCAGGCCGCAGGCGCGCTCGACCTCAGCGTCGATGCGCTCGGCATCGACATGCTGTCGATCGCTGCGCACAAGATCTCCGGGCCGAAGGGCGTCGGTGCGCTGTATGTACGCGGTCGCACGCCGTTCACCGCGCAGATCGTCGGCGGATCGCAGGAGCGCAACCGCCGCGCAGGCACGGAGAACGTCGCCGGCGCCGTCGGCCTCGCGACGGCCCTCCGGCTCGCCACCGACGAGCGCGAAGCGCGCAACGCGCACGTCGGCGCGCTGCGCGATCGCCTGCTCGACGAGCTCCCGCGTCGCATCCCGGACACGATCATCACGGGCCCAATCGATCGCGCGCGGCGGCTACCGAACAGCGCCAGCTTCGCCTTCCAGCACGTCGAGGGCGAAGCCGTACTGCTGCAGCTCGATCTCGATGGCATCGCCGCCAGCAGCGGCAGCGCCTGCACGACGGCGTCGCTCGAGCCATCGCACGTGCTCACTGCCATGCACGTACCGGAGTCGTACCTGCGCGGCAGCCTGCGCCTCACCCTCGGCGCGTCCAACACGATGTCAGATGTGGAGGCGCTGCTGGAAAAGCTACCGCCGGCCGTCGCCCGCATCCGCGCGCTCCAGCCCATGGCCGGGCGAAGCGCCTGACGCCAGCCGCCCGCGGTATCCTGTACTGAGTTCGGGAGGAACACATGCCGCAAGGATCGTCGAAACCGAAGACGCCGACCCCACACAAGAAGATGACGCTCGAAGAGATCCGCGCGTTCAACAAACGGCTCATGGCCGATCCGAAGATCCAGGCAATGATCCGAGAAGCGAACGATCCTGCGAACGCCAATGACGTCGTTCGTTGGGAGGATCTGCGCCGCGCCTGAGCCCGCCGTTACGCGGTATCCTGTGGTGAGTTCGGGAGGAACACATGCCGCAAGGATCGTCGAAACCGAAAACGCCGACCCCACACAAGAAGATGACGCTCGAAGAGATCCGCGCGGATGTCGAGCGCTTGAAGAAGGATCCACGCATTCTCGCAATGATTCGCGAAGCAAACGATCCGGCGAACGCCGGAGATGTCGTGCGCTGGGAGGATCTGAAGCGGAAGCATGCCAGACGTTGACGTCGTCTTCCGACGAACCGCCCGCCGTTTCTACGACGATAACGCGACCTCCTCAGAGCGAATCCGCATCAGCGCGATCGTGGCGGAGATCTGTAGTGCTCCAACAGCCGATGAGCGTCGGAAGTACCAATTGGGATCCGGCGAGGTGCTCTACCATGACGGGAGTGTCTGGATCCTGTACCGCGCGCTCAACAACTGGACGATTGAGATCATCGGCATCGGCACGGTGACCGACGAGGCACCAGCGTAGCCCTCCTACGACCAGCCCATCTCGCGCTCGATGGCCCCGAGTTCGGCGGCCACGTGATGGATCGGCGGCTCGGTCTTTAGCGCCGTCTCCGGATCCTTCAGCCCGTTGCCGGTGATGATGCAGACGATGGTCTTGCCCGCAAAGCTGGCGCCGCCTGCCACGAGCTTCAGCAGCCCCGCGACGCCCGCAGCGGACGCCGGCTCGCAGAAGATACCCTCTTCGCGACCCAACCGGTTGTACGCCGCCAGGATCTCGTCGTCGGTCACCGCGTCGATGCTGCCACCGGACTCGTCGCGGGCGGCGATCGCCGTCTTCCACGACGCGGGGTTGCCGATGCGGATGGCCGACGCAAGCGTGTGCGGATGCTCGACCGGCGCGCCATGCACCAGCGGCGCCGCGCCCGCAGCCTGAAAGCCGAGCATGCGTGGGCGCTTGCTCGTGCGCTCGCGGTGGTGATATTCGATGAATCCCTTCCAATACGCGGTGATGTTGCCCGCGTTGCCGACGGGGAGCGCCAGCACGTCCGGCGCATCGCCAAGGGCGTCCGCGATCTCGAATGCCGCGGTCTTCTGTCCTTCGATCCGGAACGGGTTCACCGAATTCACCAGCGCGATGGGGTGCTTTGCCGTGATCTCGCGCGCGACGCGCAACGCGGCGTCGAAATTGCCTTCGATAGCGATGATCTCTGCCCCGTAGACCGCGCTCTGCGCCAGCTTGCCGCGCGCGATCTTGCCGTCCGGCACAACTACATACACGCCAAGTCCGTACCGCGCTGCGTATGCCGCAGCCGACGCGCTGGTGTTGCCCGTCGAAGCGCACATGATTGCAGTCGCGCCCGCTTCCATCGCCTTCGCGACGGCAACGACCATGCCACGATCCTTGAAGGAACCTGTTGGGTTGCAGCTTTCGAGCTTGAAGTACAGCGCGTCGCAGCCGATGTCGCGCACGATGTGCGTCGACTTCACGAGCGGCGTATCACCCTCGCCCAGCGAGATCATCGGAGTCGCATCCGTGATCGGCAGATGCTCCGCGAAGCGGAGCAGCACGCCGCGATTCGGCGCGTCTCCCAGTGCGGCTGGCGGCGTTTCGGCGGTCATTCGTCCTCGGTGCTCTTGAGCTGGTTCGCGTGCAGGCGCAGCTCCTTCACTTGCCGCTCCGTCTCCTCCACCTCGCGCCGCTTCATGCGTTCCAGCATCTGATTCAGCTTCAGCATCTGATCCGTGAGCGTGCGGCGGTAGTCCAATGTCGACGAGTGAATGTGGTCGAGCCGCGCGTCCTGTGCCTTCAGGCGCGTATCGACGTGTGTGGAGAATTCTTCTTCGCGTTCCAAGCGCCCGCGCGCATCTTCCAGCGATTCTTCCGCATGCGACGTGCGATCTTCCAGCCGCTGCCGCTCTGCCCGCAGCAGCTCGACTCGCTCGGCGAGCAGCGGTAGAACGCGATATTCCTCCTGCTGCGCGTGGAGCTCGACTTCCAACCGCGCTGCGACTTCGTGCGCCAGGCGCGCCCGTTCGGCCAGCACGTCGTCTTCGCGCCGGAGCGAACGAATCCCCTGCTCGATTTCGGAGTGGCCTTGCTCCATGCGGTTGACGGCGTCGAGGTTGCGTGCCGTTTTGCTCTCTACGGCTTCCAGGCGTTGCCCCGTGGACTGCGCCAGCAAGTGCGAGCGTGACACTTCGTCCTGGAACCGCCGCGTCGACTCGTCGACGGTGGCCTGTCGCTCCGTCAGGCTTTCCGAACGACGCTCGAGATCCTGCAAGCGGCGATAGAGATCGTTTTTCTCCGACTGATCGCGCCCGCGCTCCTCACCGCTCGTCCGCTCCAGCACCTCGAATTTCGTATCGATGAGCACTTCGGCGTCCTGGATGCGCTCCATCAAACCCGAGAGTTGGCGAAGTTGCTCCTGCATCGTCGGCAGGCCGACCGTTTTGGCGCTGATCTCGCGCAGGCGCGCTTCCGCGTCGCGAAGCTTTTCATTTACATCGAGCGTTGCGGCCTGCACCTGATCGTTCTGCTGCTGCATGCGGACGACCGCAGTCTTGAGCTGCGTCACTTGATCTTGCAGCCAGTGCACCGCATCGACGCCGGTGCGTGCTTCGTTCTGAGGATCGCTCATCGTCATGGCTTCACCCGCAACACCTGCTCGACACGCGCAACGCCGGCGATGCCGCGAATGTTCTGCAGCGCTTGCTGTAGATCCGCTTCTCGCGCGTCGTGGGTCATAATAACGATCTCGGCCGTTCCCTGTCCGTCAACTTCTTTCTGAATGACGGAAGCAATGCTGATTTCGCGCTCGCCCAATACGCCAGCGATACGACCGAGCACGCCCGGCTTGTCAACGACGGCGATGCGGAGGTAGTAGCGGCTGCGCACGTCGGCCATCGGCAGCACGCGTAAGCCTGCTTCGCGCCGCTGCGAATGCGGCCAATAGACGTGGTTGCTGATGCTGACCGCGGCGTCCAGCGCGTCCGCGACGACCGCCGATGTCGTCGGCAGCGAACCCGCGCCTGGACCCTGAAACAGCACACGGCTCATTAAGTCGCCTTCGATCTCGACCGCGTTCAACGCACCGTCGACGCGCGCCAGCAGCTGATCATTCGGGATGAGCGTCGGGTGTACGCGGAGCTGCACGGCATCGCCATCTTTGCGGCCGATCGCCAGCAGCTTGATGGCGTACCCAAGGTCGCGAGCATACGCAAAGTCGCGCTCGCCGAGGTTCGTGATCCCCTCACGGTAGATCTCGTCGGGATGCACGTCCATGTGGAACGCCAGCGTAGCAAGGACACACAGTTTGTACGTGGCGTCGATGCCTTCGACATCGTTCGTCGGATCTGCTTCGGCAAAGCCCAGCGCTTGTGCGTCCGCAAGCGCGTCCGCGAACGTGCCACCGCCTGTACTCATCGAGCTGAGGATGTAATTCGTTGTGCCGTTGATGATCGCCGTCACGCCGACGATGTCGTTGGCCAGCAGGTCGCGCTTGAGCGGCGCGATGATCGGAATGCCGCCGCCCACGCTCGCTTCATACAGCAGGTCGACATTGTGTTCACGCGCGGCGGCCAGCAGCTCGGCGCCATGCTTCGCCATCACCTCTTTGTTCGCAGTGACAACGAACTTCCCAGCCTGCAGCGCTTGCCGTAGATAGCCGTATGCCGGCTCCTCGCTTCCCATCACTTCAATGATGAGTTC
>JANXYW010000071.1 GCA_025355835.1 Chloroflexota bacterium | reverse complement strand
AGAATCAAGAACCTAGAACCTAGAACCTAGAACCTCGATCCGAGGCTCGCTTCTTGACTTCATTTGGCGGCGCATGTACATTGGTACCAATGTCCCACGGGACATGAATTGGAGCGAGTTGTAGCTATGGACGAGTCGATGGAACCCGTGAGTGTGGAGCGTGTGCAGCTTGGGGTGCGCATGGAGAAGCGCATGGTCAAGGTGCTGAAGGGTCTCGCCGAGTTCGAGGGCATCACGCTCGGGCAGCTGCTCGAGAAGATCGTGCTGCACTCGTTCGAGCCGGTGCCTGGTGACGAGGGTGAGTCGGCGGCCAGCCCGCACGGCAAGCGCGCGCTGGCAGCGATCGTCGATCTGAAGCGCATCTACGGCATGGAGTTCGACATGCACGCGTTTCGCAAGTTCCGCGACGCCGAAACCGTTTCGGATGCGGACGGCGCGGACGCGGCTGCGGCGTCGACTTGATCGCTTCCGCGCGAGCGGCTGTCCCGCGAGAATGCGGCATGACGCCCCAAGAAGCATCGAACGGACATCACGCTGGCGCCGCGGCCGAACTGGTCGTGGCGCACACGTCCGACCTCCACCTGGGCGGGCGGTGGCAGAAGGGCGGCGAGTTGTCGGCGCTGCGTGCGGTGCTCGACGCCGCTGACGAGACGGCGGCGCAGGTGCTGATCCTCGCGGGTGATGTCTTCGACAGCCATCGGACGCCTGCGGCGATCATCGAGGGCGCGGCGCGGATGCTTGACGATGCAGCCGTCGAGGTCGTGATTCTGCCCGGCAACCACGATCCGGCGACGCCCGACGCGGTGTATCGCCGGAGCGGCATGGACAGCATCGCCAACGTGCACGTGATGGGGGTGACCGCGACGGATGCCGTCGTGTTCGACGCGATCGATCTGGAAGTCGTCGGCGTGCCGCACATGGCGTACGTCGATATGCCGGCGCTGGCGGAGCCGCGGCCGAAGTCGGCGACATGGCAGATTTCCGTGGCTCATGGGCACTGGGTGCAGGGGCCGCACGATGCGCATCGCGGCTGGCTGATTCACGACCATCAGATCGCTGCGAGCGGCGCCGACTACGTGGCGCTGGGTCACTGGGACGTGCCGCAGCCGGTCGGCGACGGATCGGTACCAGCGTTTTATTCGGGTTCGCCGGAGGTGGCGAAGACGGTGAACATCGTGCGATTTGGGGCTGGTGGCGTCGATGTGCGGCGGCACGCGTTGCGGATGGATGCGTAGCCTTGGTGTCGAGTAAAAGTTGATGTAGAGGCGTCCCTCGGGGCGCCCGTCGTCGGTTGACGACGACGCTTGTACGCGTGCGGACACCGGCGGGGCTCGCCCCACCCCTACGCGATCGTTTGCGGCCAAGACGGGCGTCGGCGCAGTCGTTTCGCGTCCAACACGGACATCATCTCCGCACGGGCGGCCACACAGGGCCGCCCCTACAGCACGCGTACAAAGACGGCGCGGGCGCGCAGGCGGCGCCCGCACAGCGGTGCCATCATTCACGCGTAAGAATCCCGGAGCTGAACCGTCTTACCATCGGAGGCGCGGCGTGGTGCCGCGGGATCCGGGGTCATGGTATTGTTCGGTTCGAATACGGTCTGTGCGGCGTCGCGGGGAGCCCCGGCTACGTCGTGGCGGCTCGCGCTCAGGGAGGCGCTATGGACGACGCGCTGCTCGTTAGCCGGGCAATGGCCGGCGATCTCGACAGCTTCGGCCAGCTCTACGATAGCTACTTCAGTCGCATCTACGACTTCACGTGGCGCATTCTGCGCGACTCCGACGAGGCGGCCGACGCCACGCAGGACGTCTTCATGAAGGCGATGCAGGCGCTGCCGACGCTGACGAAGGCCGCGAGCTTCAAATCGTGGTTATTCACCATCGCCCACAACGTCGCGGTGACACGCGCCGAGCGCGGCAACCGCATGATGCCGCTGCCGTCGCCCGTGCACGAAGAGGCGTTCGGCTCATTCGACGTGCCGGATCCGTGCCGGCTGGACAATCCCGAGCTGGCCGCCGGCGATCACGAGGCGGCGGCGCTGGTGTGGGAAGCGGCATCGGCGCTGAACGCGCGCGATTACGCGCTGCTCGATCTGCACGTTCGCCAGGGGCTGGAGAGCGCCGACATCGCCGCCGTGATGGGCGTGAGCAAAGGCAACGCCTACACGATGGTCAGCCGGATGAAGACGGCGGCTGCCGACGTCATCGGCAGCTACATCGTCGCGCGGCGCGGCAGCCGCGATTGCGAAGAGCTGCAGAAGGTGCTGGTGGCGTTCGAGTTCCCGCCGTACACGGAGCCAGTTCGCAAAGCCGTCGATGCGCACATCAAAGACTGCGAGACCTGCCAGGGTTCGCGCAAACGGCTCGCGGCGCCGCTGGAGATTCTCGGCGCGTTCGCGATGGTGCCGGCGCCGATGGCGTTGAAGGGCGATGTCTGGGGAAACGTCTCGGGCGCGTGGGCGGCGAGCGGCCCGGGAGCGCACGGAGGCGGTGGGGGCAGTGGTGGTGGCGGCTCGTCGTTACCGCCGAGTCCGTACGGTGCGACGGTCGCCGGCGCCGGTGGTGCAGGCGGCGGATCCGGCGGCCTGGTTTCGCCGATGATGCACGGCGGCGGCGACGGCTGGGACCGCAATCGCATCATGCTGTTCATCGGCGGTGCGGTGGGGCTGCTGATCGTCGCGTTCGGCGGTGGCGCGCTGCTGCTCGCCGCGTTCGGCGGGAGCGGTGGAAGCGGTGGCGGCGTCAGTCGTGGTACGGCGACGATCACCCGCACCGTCGGGCCGTCTAAGACGCCGACGCCAGCC
>JANXYW010000035.1 GCA_025355835.1 Chloroflexota bacterium | reverse complement strand
ACAGCTCCAGCTTGATATCGCCAATGTCCATCTTGATCGTGGCGAAGTACTTCTTGGTGGCGTCGATCGTCAGTGGTGGCCGTGCAGAGTACGTTTTCTTTCCTCCTGCCTGTGTCGGCGCGGCGGCCGGCGTGGTTGCGGGCGATGTCGTTGCTGCGGGCGTTGTCGCCGCCTTCGTCGCACCGGGGCTCGCCGCCGACGTTGGTCCGGGTGTTGTCGCTGCGGAGTTGCTGCTGGCTGTGGGCGTCGAAGTCTTCTTGCTGTCGCCTCCGCACGCCGTCGCGAACAGCACCGCTCCGAGGGCGCAGGTGATGATGAGTAGTCGCATGTTCTGTGTGCCTCCTCCAGCACGATAGCAAGGCCGCGCTGCGGCGCACAGCGATGGGAGGTTCGATGGTTCGTAACAATGATGACGTGCGCGACTAGACTGCAAGCACCGGCTGATGATCGGCTACCTCGATGGAAGTCACAACCTCGTCCGATGGCGGGATTGGCAATCCACGGGCCTCAAGACTCTCGACAAATAGCGCCACGGCCTCGCGCGCGTTGGCGAGGGCTTCATCCATCGTGTCGCCTTCCGTAACGCAGCCGGGCAGAGCCGGGACGGTCACGGTGTAGCCCACCTCGTCCGCTTCAGCGGTGGGTGTTAAGACGATCACGTAACGTCTGGTCACAGCAGTTCCCTCAGCCGCTCGGGTGTGATGTCGGCACCCTTCAGTATAGCCGCCAACGTGCCAGCCTTGAGGGGCCGATTGTGCACGGGCACAGCAATGGTTCTGGTTGGATATTTCGCGTGAACCAGAATGAAGGGCGACCCTCGCGTACGGTCGATCTGCCAGCCCTCCTTGCGCAGGGCTCGAAGCAACCGTTCGCCGTTGACCTGAGGAAGTTTCGGCATAGCTACTCGAAGATGCTGCTGGCGACCTCTTCGATGCTGCGTTGGACGTCTGCGTCGTCGGTGAGCGCCCAGACGACGCCTACCTGGCAAGCGCGGCGAGGCGGGATACCGGCGTGAATCATCTTCCCCGTGTAGACAAGGAGGCGCGTACTAACGCCTTCGCTGAGGCCGTGCTCGCGCAGGTTGCGCACCTTTTCGCCCAGCTTCGCCAAGTCTTGCGCGATCTCGTCGGACACGCCGCTTTCGTGCGCGATGATCTTCGCTTCCAGCTCTTTGCGCGGGTGGGTGAACTCGAGTGAGATGAACCGCTGACGCGTGCTGTGCTTGAGGTCTTTGAGCGCGCTCTGATAGCCCGGGTTGTACGAGATGACGAGCAAGAATCCGTCGCGTGCTTCGATGATCTGGCCGAGTTTCTCGATTGGGAGGATGCGGCGGTGATCCGTCAGCGGGTGGATGAGGACGGTCGTGTCCTTGCGCGCCTCCACCACCTCATCGAGGTATGCGATTGCGCCGACCTTCACGGCGCGGGTGAGCGGGCCGTCGATCCAGCGCGTCGACTCGCCTTCGAGCAGATAGCGGCCGACGAGGTCGCTGGCGGTGAGGTCCTCGTGACACGCGACGGTGATAAGCGGCAGCGCTTGAAAGTCGCCAACCTTCGCGCCCGGTTCGTTTGCCGCGCCGCCGTCCTTGACGACGGTCAGCGGGCGTCCGAGGCGCCACGCCATGTACTCGACGAAGCGCGTCTTGCCGCAGCCCGTTGGCCCCTTGAGCAGCACGGGAATCTTCGCCGCGAACGCTGCTTCAAACAGCTCCACTTCATCGCTCGTCGGCACGTAGTACGGCTCGACGTGCGGGTGGTACTCCTCGATGGCGTACTGGCGGTAGCCGCCGTCGATTTCGGTCTGCTCTTCGGTCGTCATCGCTCCCTCCCGGGGCTGCGTCGGTGGCCGTGGATCACGCGATCGCGACGAGCTTTTCCCACTCGGCCGCGACACGTAGCTTCAGTTCGTCCACCGTTCCGCTGTTGTCTATCGTCACCTGCGCGTGCTTGGCGCGCTCGGCGTTCGTCAGCTGTGCCGTGATGCGCGCGTCGGCCTGTTCGGCTGTGAGGCCGTTGCGCTCCATCACGCGAGCTCGCGCAATCTCGGGCGCGACGGTGACAACCCACACCTGGTCGGTAATCGGCGTCCAGTCGGCTTCGATCAGCACCGCCGCTTCAAGCACTACGACGGGCGTGCCTTCGGTGCGAATCTTCGCCAGCCGTCCGTCCATCGTCTCGCGCATCCACGGCCAAACGATGCTTTCGAGGCGCTTTCGCAGCGACGGCTCAGCGAAGACCTTCCCGCCAAGCACTTTGCGGTCGATCTCGCCGTCCGCGCCCACGACGTCCGCTCCAAACGTCCCGACAACGGCGTCGTAGCAGCCGCTGCCGCGCTTGTACGCCTCGTGGCCCACCTTGTCGGCGTCGATGACCAGCGCGCCGCGCTCCGACAGCATCTGGCTGACGACAGACTTGCCGCTGGCGATGCCGCCGGTCAGACCGATGACGATGGTCACAGCAAACCCCGCGGAGAAGCGAACGCGCCGGGTGTCCGGCGCCTTGTGAAAGTATGTGCGAATGGGAGGGGTCGGACAAGCGGGGGAGGGTCTCGCGGTCGTTTAGTCGATCGGTCCTTCAGTCTCGCAGGAGTCTCCTTGAATGTAGCGCCACGCCTCGACTCGTGGCAAAGTGCTGACGTAATCGACTGAACGACTGAGAGACCGACGGACGGAGAGACTCCCATGGACCGACTGAACGGCAAGACGGCGCTGATCACCGGAGCTGGCGCGGGCATTGGGCGCGCGACGGCGCTGCGTTTCGCGGCCGAAGGCGCGAACGTCGTCGTCTCCGACGTCAACGACGATGCGGCGCGCGCCGTCGCGACCGAGATCGGCGAGACGTCGATCGTCAACCACTGCGACACGTCGGTCGAGGCCGACGTCGAAGCGGCGATCGCGGCGACGATCAAGGCGTTCGGCACGATCGACATCCTCGTGAACAACGCCGGCGTAGGCGGCGGCCAGGCGTGGGATCGGATGATTGCGATCAACCTCAGCGGCGTCATGTACGGCTGCAAGCACGGCGCCGAAGCGATGGCCGCGCGCGGCGGCGGCTCGATCGTCAACCTCTCGTCGATGCTCGGCCTGATCAGCATCCCCGGCGCGGGCGTCGATGGCTATACCGCCGCCAAGCACGGCGTCGTCGGTCTGACGAAGAACTACGCCCTGACGTACGGCCCGCGCGGCGTCCGCGTCAACTGCATCAACCCCGGCTGGATCGAGACTGCGATGACGGATCCCATCGCCGCGGCGGGCGGCAAGGCGTTCATGGTCGAAGGCACGGCGCTGGGCCGCATGGGCAAGCCAGAGGAGGTCGCCGCAGTCGCGCTGTTCCTCGCGTCCGACGATGCGTCGTTCGTGACCGGCGCGTCGCACGTCGTCGACGGCGGCTGGACCGCGCGGTAGCGTCGTGCAGATTGAACTCGTCGAAACGACGGCGGCGCTCCAGCCCGTTTGGCTGCGCTTTCCGGCTTCTATCAGTACGACTTCGCGGCGTTCGGGTGCAAAGCACCGCCCGGCGCGCAGCGCGTGCTCGTCGGTTCCGATCCGGG
>JANXYW010000168.1 GCA_025355835.1 Chloroflexota bacterium | reverse complement strand
TTCGGCATGGGCGGCCAAAACGCCACGCTCGTCTTCCGCCGCTGGGCTGGCTGACGAAACCGTAGATTACGCAGATTGCACAGATGGGGATGGTGGAGGGTCGCCGCAGCGCCACCGAGTGCGCAATCGAGACAGCGGAAGACGCGAGGCCAGCGATGACCGACACAATGACCGTCAGCCTCCAGGGTTCGGGTACCGCCAACTACTCTTTCGTATCATCCCTAACGGGATCCAATGCCGCTCCCAGGCAGCGCGTGTACGCCCTGCCATTTTCCATGCGTCATGGCACCCAGCCGAACTATTGGACGGAGACGTGGCGCCGGAAGGAAATGCTCGCCGATCTCGACATCCTTGCCGGCAACGTCTACGAGACCGACGACATCAACGACCTTATCCAACAGTTGGATGAAGCTTCCGATGCCGCTCAAACCGACTAAGATCATCCAGACGGGCGAGTTCAGGAGGTCGTACGCCAAGAAGGGCGACGCGGAGCGTAACTCGATCAAGCGGGCCCTCAGGATGATGGCTGAGGATATCTACTATCCATCGCTTCGCGTGCACAGGCTGGAAGGTGTCGGCGACATTCGCGGCGCGCACGCCACCGACAACCAGGTGATGAGTCTGACGATCGATGGGTCTGTGGTTACGCTCCGAACATGCTGCAACCACAAAGATGTCTATCGGAGCCCATAGCGCAACTCAGAGCGAAACGTCTAGCTTTCGCCTTAGCACGTCCATCGCGTCGCGCTCGATCTCGAGCGCTAGCGGCGGCGGATCGCCGAGCGGAAACCAGCGGACTTCGTCGATCAGGTCGGCGGCGCGCGGTTCGCCAGAGGCGATGGTGCAGGCGTAGATGAGGTCGACCATCGGGACGTCGTAGAACATGGCCTCGAACGCGCCCACGAGATCGCCGATCAACACCTCGATCCCCATCTCGCGGCGGCATTCGCGGATCAGTGCCGTCTCGATGCGATCGCCGACGCTGAGGAATCCGCCCGGGATGCCCCACTGGCCATGCGCGCGCGCGGCGGATTGGCGCCCGAGCAGCACTTCCACGTGCGGCGCCTCGCCCCTCACGATCAGCGCATCGACTGAAGGCCTCACGTTCTGCCAGAGGATGAAGCCGCATTTCGTGCACACCGGGTGCAACACATCGGGATACTCGACACCGCGCCATTCGAGGCGTTCAGCGCAGCGCGGGCAAAAGGTGAGATCAGCGTTCGGCATCGCTTGATGCTAGCGGATGGACCTGCGCAGCGAGGGCTAGTACACGCAGGCCGGAAAGGCGTGACAGCGCGGGTTCGGCGATCGCCTCAATCCCTGCTAAGCTCGCCTTGGCCACGTCCGCACGAACTGCCATGGCCCGGTTCGATCCACATGGTACCGGCACCAAGAGAAAAACACGAAACTGCGGTTCGATGCCCTCTATCCCCGCAGGCACGAGTCATAGAAGAACACAATGAGAGCCAGTTGGTGGTGATGTTGAGGAGCTAAACCGCAGGCGCATCGTCCGCCTCGTCGAAGACGAGCGCCGCGGGCTCGCGCACGGTGAGCCAGACAAGGGCGGCCACCGCAACCAGCAGCGCGCCGACGATGGGGAAGCCGGCGTGGATGCCAAGCTGCTGCGCGGTGATGCCGCCCAGTAGCGGCGCGACGGCAAAGCTCAGCGCCTGCGCGCTGCCGACGAGCCCGAAGGCCGAGCCGTGTTTTCCTTCCGGCGCGCTGGCGCCGATCAGCGCGTTGACCATCGGGATCATCGCACCGCTGAAGACGCCGACGAGCGCCATCAGCAGCAGCAGCGGCGGCAAGGAGTATGCGGCCCCGACGAGCGCGTACGCCACGCCCGCGCCGAGTGCCGCGACGATAAGTGCGTTGCGGTATCCCGTGCGCTCGGCGATGCGGCCCGACACGACCGCCGCGATGGCGCTCGTCAGGGCGATGGCCGCGAAGACGAATCCGGACTTCGCCTCCACACCGGAGTGCGAGAACGACTTCACCAGCAGCGGCACGACGGGGCGCACGAACACTCCCGCCGAGCTCACGAGAAACATCACCGTGATCAGGAGCAGCATCGTCGGCACGCGCATCACCGTGCGCAGGTTCTCGACGTACGAGACGCGTTGCCCCGGCTCCGGCCGCTGGAAATCTTCCTTCACGAACACGAGGCACACGAAGAACGAAACGACGTACATCAGCCCACCCAGGGCGAACGTTGTGCGGAAGCCAACGACGCTGGCCATCAGCCCCCCGACGACGGGGCCGACGGTCTGTGAGGTGAATACGGCCATCTGCACCAGACCCAGCGCGTAGGCCATGCGCCGCGGCGGTGTGCCGCCGGCGATCAGCGCCGTCGCGGCAGGTATCGTACCGACGAAGAAGCCCTGCAACGCGCGGAGTGCCAGCAGCTGCCAGACGCTCTGCACGATCGCCTGCGCCGTGATCGTGACGGTAGCGCCGGCGTACGCCCGCAGCAGCATGTTCTTGCGGCCGAACCGGTCAGAAAGCGAGCCCCACAGCGGCGACGAGATGAAGAGCATCGCGCCCGTTGCCGTCGCCAGTACGCCGGACCAGAGCGCCGCATCGGAATCGCTCTTGATGCCGAGATCCTTCACGAAGAACGGAATGAACGGGAAGACGAGGTTGGCGCCCATGAGCGCAAGAAACTGCGACACCCAGACGGCGTACAGATTCTTCTCCCAGGTCTCGAGCTTCAAGGCTTCCTCGCGCTGGCTCCGGTGATGCTACGGAGCGGATGGCGCGAGTATATCGGCGCGATCACGCGCGCGTCAGCGGCGCGGCGCCTCGGGAGGCGTAGATGATGCGCGCGGGCGCAACGCTGCGTCCGGCTAGAGCTGCGCCCACGTAGTGGAGACGAGTTGAGGCGCGCTGAGCCCGCGCTTACGGACAGCGCCAATGACCATGCGCTGGAGCCGGTCCGTTTTCGGCGGGCGCCACGAGTACGTTGGATCGGCGCTTAGACGCACCTGCCCTGCTTGACCTTGCCAGGCGGACACACAGTGGGCGTCGGCGAGGGGGTCGGGGGCGCCTGCGTGGGCGTCGCTGTCGGCGTGTTCGGCGGGCCACCCGGTGTGGACGTAGCGGTCGGAGTCGCCGTGGGCGGCGCGGGCGTCGGGGTGGGGGCCGTCAGCGCACCGCAGTCCGTGTCCGGCTGCCCAACGTAGAGGAACGGCTCAGAACCCGGATCGCCGGTGAATCCGCAGAAGTCCGACTGCGGCTTGGCCTGCGCGATGAGGCCGAGCGCCGCGGGCGAGATCGTGCCGGCGGATCCCGTCGTCGAGACTCCGGCGTGGAGCGCGATATACAAGGCGAGCGCGCCGCTCACGTGCGGCGACGCCATGCTGGTACCGCTGAGCAGGCCATAGCCCGAGGGGTTGCAGAGCTGACAATTGCCCGTCGGTACCGTCGAGAGGATATCGACCCCGGGGGCGGCGAGTCGGACGCTGCTGCCGAAGTTGCTGAAGGTGGCGAACGTGTCGTCGGCGCCATACGACGTTGCGGGTCCGGCGTGGCCTCCGCGTCCGTCACTGTCGCCGACGGCAGATACTGCGACAACCTCGGGGTAGGCGGCCGGCACGAAGCCCGACGCGTCGGACGCGGAGTTGCCAGCGGCCACGGCGTAGACGACGCCGGCCTGAACGGAGTTGCAGATGGCCCGGTGCAGCGGATCCACGACTGTCGAGCCGGAGACGCCGCAGTTCGCGCTGTTACTGCCCGTACCGCCGAGGCTCATGTTCGCTACGCGAATCCCCTTGCTGGCGGCGTTATTCGTCACCCAGTCAACGCCGGAGATCACGGTGGACCACGAACCGCTGCCGGAGCTGTTCAGCACCTTCACCGCGTACAGCGGCACGCCCGGTGCGACGCCACGGAAGCCGGTGCCCATCACCCGCCCCGCGGCGGTGCCGGAGACGTGCGTACCGTGGCCGTTGTCATCCTGCCCGGTGCTGTTGCCCTTGATGAAACTGACGCCGCCGGCGACGTTCAACTCGGGGCGCGTGAAATCGATGCCGGTGTCGATGATGGCGATGGCCGGCGGCGACGCGAGCGCCGCGCCTTCCGCGTCCACCCGGTCTATGCTGTTCGGGAGCGCGGCCGCCACTGCCAGCGGCTCTACGATCGGAGCAGCGCCGACGGACACCGGGAAGGCATGCATCGCGCGGTCCGGCACGACGTTGTTGACGCGGGGGTCCCGGGTGAGCGCCTGCAATTCGGACGCGCCGACGGCGACGCTGAAACCGTTGAGGGCGCTGCGGAACACGTGGTCGGGAGCGAGGTGATGGCCAGCGGCGACCGCATCGGGCGAGGCGCCCGGCTCAAGGATCACAATGTACCGGCCGGGGATGACCTCCGACCGTTGGGCGGCGACGCCGCCGCCGCCGACGCCCCAGATGACGCCGGCAGAAACGACGATCACCGTGAGGACGAGCAGATGCCAAAACTTCACGGCGTCACTCCCGAGTCTTACGTGCTGCGAGTATGCGGCGGTGCCAACAGGTTGTCAATCGCGGTCCGTCAATGAGCGCCACTCGGGCGCCGCGCCTGTATCTCGTACGCTGTGTGCTACTACGCGGCGATCGAGCGCTCCGCCTTGCGCGAAGGGGCGACGCCCAGCACCCGTTCGCGGATGCGGTCGACGGCCTCGGCTGTGGGCACGCTCTGGACGTCGATGCGGGCCTTCTCGAGTGTGGCGGTGAGCCAGCGAGCGGAAGCCGCTTCTTCGAGCGTGGTGATGTTTGTGGGAGTCTTGGTGGTCATCTTCATAGCCTTACTTCCAGAGTCGGCGGAAACCCTGAAATCTGTCATGGTGCCTGCACCCATGTTCGTTCGGAAGCGGGTTCCCGTACGATTCTGAGTGCTCGCCGGTATCCAAACGCCGCTTGGTGCGGAATGTTACAGCCCCAGCGGAAGATTCTTGCGGGTAACGTCAATTGAGCTTCAAAAGGGCTACCGAACCTGCCTGGCGCCGGTGTTCGGAGCGCAGCGCGAGGCGTCGGGGCGGTGCGCCGCTCCATTTCGTGCCGCTGGCGATTCGGGACGACTGACCAGGCATGAGGCGGCAGCGCTCTCCAGGCAGGTTCGTGTTTACCGGTGGTTAACACTCTTCTAGCAGACCGTTGATATGCCGAAGATACGGTGATGGTGTGGGCGGATCGCTTGCACGTCTAAACTCAGGCGTAGGGTGTGACATCTTGAGGCAGGGAGTGAGCAAGCGATCCGCCCGCTTGCTCTCCGCTTATACTGGGCGCGGCCAACCAAGAGAAAGCTGAGCGCCCATGCCGGCTACTATCCTCGTCGTCGATGATGAAAAGAACATCGTCCAACTCGCGCGCCTCTACCTCAACAACGAGGGGTTTCACGTCGAGGCGGCGCATGATGGCAAGCAGGCGCTGGAGAAGGCGAAGGCCGTTCGGCCGGACCTGATCGTGCTGGACATCATGATGCCGGAGATGGACGGCCTCACCGTCTGCAAAGAACTCCGCAAGACCAGCAACGTTCCCGTCATCATCCTCACCGCGCGCGGCGACGATATCGACCGCATCATCGGCCTGGAGATCGGCGCCGACGACTATATGTCGAAGCCGTTCAATCCGCGCGAGCTGGTTGCGCGCGTGAAAGCCGTGCTGCGGCGCTCCCAGGGCGAACGCGACGTACCCGAAGTCATCGAGGCCGGCGGTTTGCGGATTGATGCCGCGAGCCGCGAGGCGACGCTTGACGGTCAGTCGCTGACGCTGCGCGCGAAGGAATTCGATCTTCTGACGGCGTTCGCGCAGCATAAGGGCAACGTGCTCGATCGTGAGAAGCTGTTGCGGCTGGTGTGGGGCACGGACTACTACGGCGACTCACGGACCATCGACGTGCACGTCGCGTGGCTACGCGAAAAGCTCGGCGAGTCTTCGGTGAAGATCCGGACTGTGTGGGGCGTCGGCTACAAGCTCGTGGTGGAAAGCGATGCTGGGGAGTCTTAGAGCCCGGCTCATCGTCTCGTTCACGCTGGTCGTCGCGCTGGCGGTGTTCCTCGCGGGCGCGGGCGCGCTGTTTCTTCTGCGCGATCAGCAACAGGAGACGGCGCGCGAACGCTACGGCCGTCTGGCTGAACCACTGAACGACCGCGTGGCGCGGCTCCTTGGTGCGGGACGCTCACTCGATGAAGTAAAAGTTGAATTGCGGCAGCGCGCGGCTGATTCCGACGTGCGGATCCTGCTGCTCGATCAAGATCTGCAGGTCGCGTTCGATAGCGAAGGCGAGGCGCTGACGGGGAAATACATCCTGTCATTCGCCGGGAATCGCGTGAAGTCCGCGCAGGCGGGCGGTATTGCGTATCACTGGGCGGACTACGACGGCGACAACACGCACCTTACGCTGTTCGACGCGCGGCCGCGCCCCGAAGATGCTTCGTTCGCCGCGACCGTGTACGACGGCATCGTGGCCATCCCGCAGAACAAGCTGTCATCGGCGTGGCTGGATCTGATCCCGCGCCTCGCGCTCGCCGGCGCTATCGCGCTCTCGGCATCATTCATCGTGTCGTTCTTCATCTCACGTTCGATCTCCGGTCCGCTGGCGCGGATCACGCAGGCATCGAAACAGATGGCGCAGGGCAACTACGAAGTGAACATCTCCATCAAAGGCGAGGACGAGGTCGGCCGGCTGGCGGAAGCGTTCAACCAGATGGCGACGCAGGTCAACACGTCGCAGCGGATGATGAAGGATCTGCTGGCGAACGTCTCGCACGAACTAAAGACGCCACTGACGTCGATTCAGGGGTTCTCGCAGGCGATGCTGGATGGCGTGGTCAGCGATCCGGCCGACGTGAAGGAGTACAGCCGCACGATTCACGAAGAGTCGAACCGTATGCGCGCCCTGGTTGACGACCTGATGCTGCTCTCGCAGATCGAGTCGGGTCAGGTATCGATGCAGCACGCGCACGTCGATCTGCCGGCGCTGCTGACGCGCACGATCGAGCGCTTCCAGTGGGCCATCCGTGATGCGGGGCTCGAAGCAAAGGTGAGCGTCGAACCGATCGCCGATGTGCACGGCGACGAGCGGCGTTTGGAGCAGGTGTTCTCGAACTTGCTGCAGAACGCCGTCCGGCATACGCCACGCGGGGGCTTGATCACGATCAGCGCGCGGACACTCGCTGGCGGCCACGTCAGCATCGGCGTGCACAACACGGGCTCGGTGATACCGAAAGAGGATCTGCCACGTGTGTTCGAGCGCTTCTTCCAGGTGGACCGGGCACGCACGCGCAAGGGCGGCAGCAGCGGACTGGGCCTGTCGATCGTGACCGAGATCGTGGAGGCGCATGGCGGCACCGTGCGCGCCGTCAGTTCCGAAGCGGGCGGCACGGAGTTCATCGTCATCCTGCCGAGCGACCAGATGTCCGACGTCCGGAACGGCCGCGTGACGCCGCTGGACGAAGCGAAGCCGAAGCGCGCGCCGCGCAAGCGCGAAGCGCCGGCGTAATGCTGTGAGCGCCGCTGCATGACCGAGTTGCTGCCTTGGGACGCACTGTCGCCGCATGACGCGAGCACGTTGTTCGCTGACTTTGGGGCACCATGGTGGGTGGCCGGCGGTTGGGCGGTCGACCTCTTCGTCGGACGCGAGACACGGAAACACGGAGACATCGATCTCGCGATCTTGCGGCGTGATCAAGAACGGCTGCGCCGGCATCTTTCAGGTTGGGACATTCATGTCGCGCATGACGGCGTGTTGACGCCGTGGGCGGCGGGCGACCAGCTCGCAGCGCCGCGGTTCCAGTTCTGGGTCCGCCGTGCTCCTGGGGAACCGTGGTCATTCGAAGTCATGCTCGAAGACGACGCTGATGGTGATTGGCTGTTTCGCCGCACGCCTTCGGTTCGGCTGCCCCTCGAGCGGATCGGCTGCGTAACGCCGGATCGCATCCCGTACATCAACCCGGAGATCGCGCTGCTGTACAAGGCGAACCACGTCGAGATCGAGCGCAACACCGCCGACTTTCTGCTTGCGGCGCCGCTGCTGGAGGAAGTCCCGCGGCGATGGCTGCGCGACGCGATCGCGATGCTCTACGCCGGCCATCCGTGGCTCGAGCAGTTGCACTAACGCCTCGCCGTCGCGGCCGATACTCTGCCCGCATGTTTGCTGTCATCCTCGCCGGCGGCTCCGGTACCCGGCTGCGCCCGCTCACCTACGCGCGGCGCAAAGAGCTGGTGCCGCTGCTCAATCGACCGCTGCTCGAATACCGCCTGCTCAACCTGCGTGAGCACGGCGTCACCGATATTGTGCTCGCCTGTTCGCAGGGCATGCGCGAAGTCGAGGAGCATTTCGGCGACGGGTCGGCCTTGAAGATCCGGCTCCAGTACAGCTATGAGGATCGGCCGCTGGGCTCTGGCCGCGCCGTGAAAGAAGCGGCGCGCTTCGCAGGGGCGAAAGGCACGCTCGTCGTCTGCAACGGCGATATTCTGACCAACATCGATCTCACAGCGATGGTCGAACAGCACCGGCGCGCGGGTGCGACGCTCAGCATGTCGCTCGCCCGTGTCCGCGATCCGTGGACGTACGGCGTCGCGGAAGTCGATGGCGAGTTGCGCATCCTCAGCTTTGTGGAGAAGCCGCCCCAGGGCGAAGAGCCCAGCAATCTGATCAACGGAGGCACATGGCTTTGGGAGCCGGAGATGCTCGATCGTATTCCCGACGATGAGACCGCCGTGCGCGACGGCTTCTCTGAACGAGTGCTCTTTCCAGGCATCATCGCCGATGGCCTCCACGTGCAGGGGTTCGAGGAAGATCTCTGGGTCGATGTCGGCTCGTCGGATCGCTACCTGACGGCCACGCGGCTCTTGCTCGAACGCACCAGGGAAGAACTCGGCGCAGAGGCTGCGTTAGGCGAAGGCGTTTCTGTAGCCGACGATGTGGAGTTCGACGGCCACGTTCTGATTGGCCGTGGCGTTGTGATTGGGAAGGGCGCGCACATCAGCGGCCCCACCGTCATCGGGCACGATGCGAGCGTCGGCGAGGGCGCGATCATCGAAGCAAGCGTGATCTGGGAGGAAGCGCGCATCGGCGCGCGCGCGCGCGTCGCAGGCAGCATCGTCGCTGCGTATGCCGGCATCGGCGATGGCGCGATAGTCACGGATGCCGTGCTCGGCAACGGCGCCGAAGTCTACGAAGGGCACGTCTTGGAGCCCGGCGCGAAGGTGATGCCGGGCGACAGGGTTTGACGCCAGGCTTTCGTGACGACTTCTTCTCTGCCTGCTAGGCTTGGCTTTGATGACAATCTCCATTCGCCCTGAAGTCGCAGCGCTCGTAGATGGCGCGGTCGCCGTACGGCGAGATCTGCACGAGCACGCGGAGCTTTCGACGCAAGAGCATCGCACGCAGGGCGTGATCCTCGAGCATCTGCACCTGCTTGGCCTCGACGACGTCCGCGAGTGCGCGGACACGGGTGCTACTGCGTTCGTGCGCGGCGCGAAGTCGGGGCCGAACCTGCTCTGGCGCGCGGACATCGATGGACTGCCGCTGATGGAGGAGACGGGACTGCCGTTCGCTTCGCGCGAGAAGGCAATGCACGCGTGCGGCCACGACGGTCACATCGCGATCGCGCTGGGGATGGCGGAAGCGCTGCAACGATCGCGCGCTCAGCTCGCCGGCAGCGTGCGCCTCGCGTTCCAGCCGGCGGAGGAGCACGTGGGCGGAGCGCGCCGCATGATCGCAGGCGGCGTCATGGACGAACCGAAGGTGGAGCGCGCGTTCGGCCTGCACATCTGGGCGCCGTTGCCGGTCGGCGACGTGAGTGTCGTCCCCGGCCCGGTGTTCGCAGCGGCGACGCATCTTCGGATCATCATCCGCGGCCACGGCGGCCACGCATCCGCACCGCATCAGACTGTCGACCCGATTGTGGTTGCCGCACACGCGATTGTTGCGCTGCAAACAGTGGTGAGCCGCTCGATCGATCCGGAGCACACCGCCGTGTTCACCATCGGCCGGATCGAAGGCGGCGTGCGTGGCAACATCATCCCGAACGAAGTGATGATGTCCGGCACGATCCGCACGTTCGAGGCCGCGGTGCTGAAGAAGGTGCTCGCGCGCGTCGAGGAGATCTTGCGCGGCGTGACGAGCGCATTCGGCGCCGAATATCAGCTCGATACATCGACGCTGCCTGCCGTCGTCAACGATCCGGCGTCCGCTGCGCTCGTCGCCGGGGTCGCGGGTGCCATGCTCGGGGCGGATCATGTGAGTGCATCGCGCACGACGGGCGGAGACGACATGGCGTACTTCCTGGAGGCGGTGGCAGGCGCATACTTCATGCTCGGTGGCGGCAACAAAGAGCGCGGCATCACCTGGCCGCACCACCACCCGAAGTTCGACTTCGACGAAGCCTGCCTGCCGATCGGCATCGAACTTGGGCTGCGCATCATCGAAGAAGCGTCCGGCTCGCGGCTGTAGCGGTATTCACCACGGGGGCCGTTCAGTCCACCGAGGGCGAGTTTGAGTGATCGAGGGCGCCGTCGCGAAATCTGGCGGGCGTCCGACGGAGCTATTCTTACGGCTAGATGACGCGACTCATCTCCTTTCGACCTCCAGAACCTCTGCGCACTCTGTGATCTCCGTGGTGAACCTGAAATGACATCGCGAACCGGCAAACCGATCATCATCACCGACTACGAACCGGTGTGGCCGCAGCGGTTCGCGCGTGAGCGCATCGAGATCCTGCGGGTGTGCGGCGCGGGGGCCTTCGTGCGTATCGAGCACTTGGGGAGCACCGCGGTGCCGGGGCTCGCGGCGAAGGCGATCATCGACATCATGCCGGGGCTGCGATCGCTCGACGATGCGGCGCCGCTGATCGCACCGCTGGCGAGCATCGGCTACGAGTACGTGCCGGAGTATGAGCGGCCGAGCGAGAGCGATGAAGGGATGCCGCTTCGCCGCTACTTCCGCAAAGACGTGAATGGGGAGCGCGCCTTCCACATGCATATGGTCGAGGCTTTCAGCGAAATCTGGGTGACGCAACTGATCTTCCGCGACTTTCTGCGCATCTCGCCGGAGGACGCGGCCGAGTACGCGCGCGTCAAACGTCGCGTCGCCGGAGAGTACAACTTGACAGTGACGCCTCGGAGCAACAGCAATCTCGGCTACACGGACAAGAAGTCAGATTGCATCAACACGATCATGGCGAAAGCGCGAGCGCATTTCGCCAGGTAGGGGCACAGCACGCCGTGCCCTCGTGCGGGAACCAACACACGTAACGGCGATGGTAGGGCTACGCCGCCTGCTCCACGTCGCCTGAGCCGGCGTCCGCGTGCAGCTCCGGCAGCTCGTGGCCCGTCGCCTGCCCGTAGCGGTCGAGCAGTGCGTCGACGAATCCATCCGAGTCGATCAGATCGATGCTGATGTGCATGTGCGTCTCCGGGATGTCCGGGTCGAAGCACATGCGCGCTCGGTACTTGCCGATCTGCTTCACCTTCAGGAGTTTCTCGTACGGCCACGTCTGCAGGCCGCTGGTGGCGTACAACGTCATACCGCGCTCGTCGAGTGTGACATCGGATCGCAGCCATGAGCGCAGCAGATGGGCCGCCACGCCCGCGCCGACAACAGCGCCGGCGATCGCCCAGCTGCGCCATCCCCAACCGTCTGCGATGGGCGAAGCGGCGAGAAAGCCGCCCAGGACCGGCAGGGCGAAGAGCGGCACGAACGCGCGCCAGAAGAGCAGACGAAAATGCTCGCTATCGTTCATCGCTGTCAGTATCGGCACGGCCGGAGCGTCGTCGCAGGGTGGATTCGCCCCTGGTTCGCCGCGCTCCAAACCCAACGTGCCGCTACCCTGAGCGATGATTCGTGCCATTTTCTACGATGCCGGTCACACGCTGGTGAAGCCGCGCGCGGAATTCGATGAGGTTTGGGACTTTCTCGCCCATCAGCTCGGCATCTCCATCGGCGAGGAGCACCGCGGGCCGTTTCCCGATGTCGCCGCGTTCTTCTACTCGCGCCTGGGCGAGGACGGTCTCGGATCGTACGCGTCGGATCGCGCCGCCCTCGCGTTCTGGACGGAATACTACGCCTTCGCGCTGCGCGACATCGCCAGGGATCTCCCGATAGAGCGGATCCACTCCGCGGGCGGCGCACTCTACGACTGGTACAACGATCCAGAGCAGTGGCAGCCGTTTCCGGAGACGATCGCCGCGTTAGAGTCGGGACGCGCGCGCGGCCTCGTCCAGGGTGTCGTGTCGGATTGGGGCAGCGAACTGCTGCCGATCTTGCACGCGCACGAGATCACGAGGCTGATGGACTTTGTCGTGGCGTCCGCCGTCGTGGGGTCGTCGAAGCCGCATCGTGACATTTTCTTGTACGCGCTCGGTCGCGCGAACGTTGCCGCGGACGAGACGGTGTACGTCGGCGACTCGTACCTGGCGGACGTGCTTGGTTCGCGCAGCGCCGGCCTGCACCCGATCCTCATCGATCGCGACGGCACATCGCCCCCGATCGACGTGCCGGTGGTGCGGTCACTTGCGGATGTTGTGGCGGTTGTGGATCGGATGAACGCAGGCGAGAGCTAGTCTTCCGGCGCCGGTGGCAGGATCGCCTGCAGAATGCGAATCAGTTCAGGAACGTGTTCGGTAGCGGCATCCCAGACTGCTTGCGGATCGATCTGATCGTAGTTGTGGATCAGCATGTCACGCATGCCCGCCATCCTTCGCCACGGAACATGGGGATACGATTCGCGGAATTCCGTGGACAGCCGTTTTGTGGCCTCTCCGATGACCATGAGCCTCATCGCCACGGCGTCGCGCGTTCTTGCGTCGTCGTCGAATTGTTCGCGGTTCATTCCGTTCATGAAGCGGACGATAACATGCGCGGCGTTGAAAATGTCGGTGACGCTGTCGTCATCACGCGACATAGATAGCCGTCGCCGTTGCCAGAATCTCTTGCTTGCGCCGCAGGTTCTCGCTCCGTTCCACGCCGTGACGGCTAACGAGGTCTACCTTCCGCCCGAGCATGGACTCCAGCTCGTCCTGCATATCCACATGGTTGAACAGACTGCGGGATGCACCGGGTGCGAACGTCACCAGTAGGTCGATGTCGCTTTCTGGGCGGAAATCGTCACGCAGTGCGGAGCCGAATAGCGCCAACTCCTGGATATGCCAGCGCCTGCAAAACTCGGCGATCTTCTCCATGGGCAAGTCGATGTTTGTTGTAACCATGACGCCCTCCCGGTGTGTCTGCCTACAGCCTACCGCGGCTGGAACACCGGCCGCACTTCACCATCGACGATCGCCGCGACGATCTGCTAGGTCGATCGTCGATACGATGACCGAGCAATGGGTCGTAAGGTAGCTACGCCTCAAGGATCGCCTTGAGCTTCGCGAGATCCTTGCGGTTCGCTCGGCGCATGGCGCTGGACATCAAGGGCGCGGCGACTTTGGAAAAGCCCGTAGGTTCGCCGCGGTTGCGCAGTGTCATTCGCGTGCCGCCACTCGGCGTGTCCTCCCACGTGTAGGTCGTTTCCATAGGGAAAGGTCCTTCGGAAGTTGCCATCACGAACCGCGCTCCCGTCACCAGCTCTGTCACTTCGTACGTGTAAGCGAGCCGGCGTCCGAGAAATTTCGCGACGAACGCGACCCGCGCACCGACGGCGACCGGCTTCGGCGACTTCCACTCGACCGCCTTGATGTTGTCGTACCACGATGTCGCGTTGTCCGGGTCGGATGCGTAGGCCGCTACGACATCGCGCGGGCGATCGATTTCGATCTCGGTGAGAATGTCTACAGGCATCCGCTCGTCCTCCGCTGCGAAGTAAGATGTCGCGCCTTTGGCCGGTACAGCCTACCGCGGCTGGAACACCGGCCGCACTTCACCATCGACGATCGCCGCGACGATCTGCAAGCCCGCATACAGGCCGGGGTCGAGCGACTTCACGAACGAGCCGACGTTTTCGTAGTCGGCGTATTCGTAGATCGCCAGCAGCCCCACGCCCTTGATGTCCGCTTCGATTGCCGCGAGCGCTTCGTTCGCCGCCTTCAGCCGTTTGCGAACGATGCGGCGCATCAGCGTGCCATCCGCCGGATCGATCTTCGGCGGCGCTTGCGCGATCGCGAAGCCGCGCTGACCGAGCGGCTCTGTGCGCAGCCGCTGCACCGTCCACGCTTCGGAGCAGTCGAACTCCACCGCATCGCCGACGCTGAGGCCGCGCGACAGCTCGCCGATCTGATCGAGCAGCGCCGTGCGCACAGAAACGTCCTGAGGCGCGCGGCGTAGTTGCAGGCTGTTGACGTGGAACGTGCCGTTGACGCGCTCGGTGATCGCCGTCCAGAAGCGGCTGAGCCCACCAACGACCGATGCGTAGCCGCCTTCTTCTCTCGCTTTTGCGAGCTGCACCTTCACCGGCAGATCGATCTCGGTGCGGCCGCCGGCCTGCATCGGTGCGCACGCCATCTGCGCACGCATGACGAAATCGGATGCGTTCGGCTCTTCCCCGGGGACGGCCGCGCGCGGCGGCACCCAGATCAGGTACGGGCCGCGAACGTTGCCCGCGTCGAGCCGCTCCTCCATCGCAAGGCGCGCGTCTTCGGCTGCCGGATCGTTCTCCGGCTCCCACAGTGTCGCCATCGCGACCGCGAGCTTGCCAGCGTCGCTGTTCGCGACGAACACTGGCACGTTGCCATCGATCACCGCGTCGAGCGCGTACGCGCGCCCTGTTCGCTCGGCGAACCAGTCGACGAGCAGCGCAGCGCTGTAAGTGAGTGCTCGGTCTGGCATGTGTGAGCCTTCTTTGCTTTTGGGGATTGGCGCTGGCCCCGCACCTCACCCCGGCCTTCGGCCACCCCTCTCCACGCCGTGGAGAGGGGCTCAGACGGGAGCCTACTCAGTTAGTGGCCTGCGCATCTAAGACTGTGAACTACGAACTGCAAACTACAAACTCGCTAGATATTGCTCTTCGTCTGGCCGCCATCGATGTTGATGCAGGCGCCGGTGATCCAGCTCGCGCGTGACGAACAGAGGAAGGCGACGACATCCGCCACTTCTTCGACGCGACCGAAGCGGCCCATGGCGATGTTCTGTTCGACGAAGCGCGCCATTGCGTCTGGATCCGCCTGAACGCGCTTGTCCCACGAACCGCCGGGAAACTGGATCGAGCCCGGTGCGACAGAATTGACGCGAATGTTGTCCTTCGCCAGCGCGAGTGCGGAATTCTTGGCGTGGCTGATCATCGCCGCTTTCATGGCGTTGTAGGGCAAACCGCCGCCCGCCTCGCGTCCAAAGATCGACGCGATGTGGATGATGACGCCTCCGCCCTGCGCGCGCATGAGCGGCACGACAGCCCGCGTCGCCCGCACAGCCGCCTCGATGTTGGCGCGGAATGCGTTCTCCCAGCCGTCGTCATCGTCCGGGAACGAGCCGCCCGCGTTATTGACGAGGATGTCGATGCGGCCAAGCCCCTCGTGCGCCTCACGCACCATCCGCTCGACATCGCCCGCAACGGTCACGTCAGCAACGATCGCCGCTGCGCGTACGCCAGTTGCCGCGATTTCACGCTCGGCCTCGCGCAGCGCCGGCTCGCCGCGCGCGACGAGCGCGATGTCGCAGCCCTCGTTCGCGAGCGCAAGCGCGATCGCGCGCCCGATCCCGCGTGAGGATCCGGTAACGAGGGCTACTTTGCCTTTTAGAGCGAGATCCATCTTTGGTGTGAGCTAGTCCTTCATGAATTCGATGATCTCAGCGTTGATGCGTTCCGGGGCCTCGCGCATCATGAAGTGACCGACGCCTTCGATCTTCCTCAGGTCGAAGTTCGCGAAGAAGTCGCCGAGTTTGTCGCTCCACGCGAACGGCAGGATCGAGTCGCCGTCTCCCCAGAGGATGCGCGTCTGCGTCTCGATCTTCTTGTCGGCGCCTGCGAACACGCCGCCGCGCAGAGCGGCGCGATAGCAATTGAAGCCGCCGCGCAGCGCGCCGGGCTGCGAGTACGCCTCGACGTATGCGGCGATCTCGACGTCGGTCCAGAGATTCTTGTTGGCGGACCACGCCGAGAGGAAGTGCCGCAAATAGATCTCGGTCGCCTGCTTGCTAGAGCCGACGAGGTCTTCCGCCCACGGCTGCTGGTGAAAGAGCTGGTACCAGGTGTTGAGCACGTGCGGCAACTCGAACCAGCGGCCACCGATGCCCGGGTACGGCGGATCGAACAGCATCAGCTTGTGCAGGCGTTCCGGGTAGAGCCGCGCGAACCGCTGCGTCCAGATGGCGCCGAAATCGTGCGAAACGATGCGCACCTTGTCGAGGTGATAGAAGTCGCAGAAGGCTTTGATGTCCTCCGCGAACGCGGTGCCGGTGTAGCCGACTTCGGGTGCGACATCCGGCTTGTCGGAGTAGGCGAACCCGCGCATGTCCGGCACGATGACGTCGTAGTGCTGCGCCAGCGGCCCGATGTTCATGTGCCACTCGTACCAGAAGCCCGGCCAGCCGTGAATGAGCAACAGCGGCTCGCCCGCGCCCTGCCGCGCGTAGTGCAGCTTGACCCCGTTCACGGTGACTTGGTGGTGGCTGATCTTGTCGACGGCCATGCGAGGAACCTCCTGTGACCGAAGATTAGCGGTGCGGCGGCGTACGCAGTAGGGGCGGTCGTCGGTCTGTAGGTCGTCGGTCGCCTGTCGTCTGGGAACCACGGATTACGCGGATTTCACGGAAAGGGCCACGAGCTCACCGATCCGCAATTTCCAATCTCCAGCGACCAGACTAATGCTCCTCATCCACAATCCGATCCAGCAACCCGCGCACGGTAAGGTTGAGGGCGCGATGTTCGGGCTGGGTGAGGCCGCTGTCTTCGTCGAGCATGCGTGACGCTTCGTTGCGGGTGAGTTCGATGAGCTTCACGTCGGTGAGCTTTGCGACTTTCAGGCCGGGCAGGCCGGATTGCTTCGTGCCGAAGAATTGGCCGGGGCCGCGGAGCTGCATATCCGCCTCGGCGAGCTTGAAGCCGTCCGTCGTCTCCTCCATCAGCTCCAGACGTGCGCGTGCTTCGTCGCTGGGCTCGTCGCAGAGCAGCAGGCAGTAGCTTTTGTCAGCGCCGCGACCGACGCGTCCGCGGAACTGGTGCAACTGCGCGAGCCCAAATCGGTCCGCGCCTTCAATCATCATCACCGACGCGTTCGGGATATCGATGCCGACTTCGATCACCGCGGTCGAAACGAGGATATCGGCCTCGCCGTCGCGAAAGCGGCGCATCACTTCGTCCTTCTGTTTCGACGACATGCGCCCGTGCAACAGCTCCAGCCGCAGATCCGGATAGACCTGCTGGCGCAGCCGCTCGTACTCTGCTGTCGCCGACTTCACGTCGAGCGTCTCCGACTCTTCGACGAGCGGGCAGATGACGAACGCTTGCCGCCCCTGTTCAACTTCCCTGCGGACGAAGCGTTCGGCGTCGCCGCGCTCGTCGGGGCCGACCCACGTTGTCTTGATCGCCTGGCGGCCCGGCGGCAATTCGTCGACCACCGAGATGTCGAGGTCGCCGTACAGCGTCAGCGCAAGCGTGCGTGGGATCGGCGTGGCCGTCATTACCAGCATGTGTGGGGTGTGCGCGGCGGCCGCGCCTTTCTCGCGCAGAGCCGCGCGCTGCATGACGCCGAAGCGGTGCTGCTCGTCGACCACCGCGACACCAAGATCGTGGAAGCGCACGCCGCCCTGGATCAGCGCGTGCGTGCCGCAGATGATGTCGATCTCGCCCGCCTCGATCGCCTCATACAACTCGCGCTTCTCCTTCGCCTTCAGGCTGCCGGTGAGAAGAGCGATCCGGATCGTGTCAGCGGAGCCTGCGCTACCCGATGGCGAGGATGGACGATGGAAGATAGATGATGGAGATCGCGAACCACCGTCCATCCTCCATCTTCCATCCTCACGCCCAGCGAGGTACTCGACCCGCGCGGTCGCCACCGGCCCAGGCTCGCCGTTCGCGCCGAACAGCGTCTTCAGCGTACGGAAGTGCTGCTCCGCGAGGATCTCCGTCGGCGCCATCATTACGGCCTGGCGGCCGTTCTCGATGGCGGCGACGAGCGCGGCGGCTGCGATCACCGTCTTGCCGCTACCGACATCGCCCTGAATCAGGCGCGACATCGGGATCGGCTTCCGCAGGTCGTTGAGCACGTCGAACATCACGCGCTGCTGTGCGCCCGTGAGCGTGAACGGCAACGACTCCGTGAACGCGCGCTCGACGGGCGCGGACATCGGCGCGGGCTCCGCCGGAGCGGACTTCTGGAAGTGACGGCGTCGCAGCTGCATCGTCAGCTGGATCGGCAGCAGCTCCTCGAACGCCAGCCGCCTGCGCGCCCGCTCGAGCGACGCGCGATCGGTCGGATAGTGCATCTGCGTCACGGCGTCGGCAATCGTCGCGAGATCGAGGCGCTGGCGCATCTCGGCCGGTAACGGATCAGGCAGCCGCGTGACGTAGCGATCGATCGCCTCCTGCATGACCCGGCGAATCGTGCGGCTCTGAAGGCCGGCAGTGAGCGGATAGATCGGCACGAGTCTGCCGGTGTGCAGCAGATCCTCACTCCAGATCTCCCACTCCGGATTGTCGAACTTCGGCCGCCCCTGGTACTCCGAAACGCGGCCGGAAAGCACGATCTCGGCGTTGACGGGCAGTTGCTTGGCGATCCACGGCTGGTTGAACCATGTGCACGACATCATGCCCGTCGAGTCGCCGACCTTCGCCTCGGTCGAGCGGATGCGGAACCCCATCTTCTTCTCGCTCGCGCCCCAGACGCGCACGCGCACCGTCTGCTCTCGTCCAAAGACCAACTGCGAGATCGGCACGGGCTCGCCGTAGTCGACGTGACGGCGCGGGAAGAACAGCAGCAAGTCACGTACGGTGAACACCTTGAGTTTTTCGAATTTCACCTTCAGCGCGAAGGCGATGCGCTTGAGCGCCTGCAGCTCCGCATCGACGCCGAGCGCGCCGAGTTCTTCCTGCGTGTATGGGCGCGCGTGGAGGTTGGAGATTGGAGGCTGGAGGTTGGAGGCTGTTGTCGCATTTCGCTTGGGCGGGACAGCGGCGCGGCGCGGCGCGCGATCTTCTCGATCAGCGCTCGGCGGCAACGCATCAGCGTCGTCAGCGTCCCGCGTCTCACTTCCCGCCGCCCGCTTCTCGCTTCCGCCGTCGCGCACGGACGCCAGCACGCCTTCGAGCCACTCCTTGCGCTTCGCCGGCGTCAGCGATCGATAGCCCGCCACGGGCAGCGCCTGGATGCGGGCGAACACGTCGCTGCTGAGCTGTGAGCCCTCGTGCGTGGTGAGATTCTTGAGGAAGGAATCGAGGCCGGCCGTGACGGCGCGGTCGCTGAAGCGCTTCGAGCGCTCCAGCTCGAGAACCTTCCGAAGGCGATCTTCGGTCATGGTGATCGTGACCAGGGACAGGGCCGCTTTCCACCAGAGGGCGGACAGGGCCGCGCACTCAGATCTAGGTCATCTGTTCGAGATCAGCGTAGGGCGGTGGCGGATCGGAGTCAAGAATGAGGGTGCCAGGGCCATCGAATGCGGGACAGACGAGCGGACATTGCTAGGGACATAACATGACAAAATGCTACAATGTGAATACGGATACGCGGACATGCTGATGGACATGAAATGAGACACGGAAAGAGGATATGCCCGAAGCTGAGATTCGGTTCGACCTCGCCATCCATGACGGTAGCAGTCCACATCTCATTCGTCAGCTCGCACGCGCCGACGCCCTGGCGCTCGCAATCGGCTCGCTGCCGATTCCGTTTGAGCTGCGCGAATCGCTGAATCTGCTGCACATCGCCCGGGCTGTTCGTGGCACCACGGGCATCGAAGGCATCGACGTGACGGAGGAGGAGGCAGAGCGCATCGTGGTCGCCGATGTGGAACCTGCTCTTGCGAAGACGCGTTCGCAGACAGAGCGAGAGGTTCGCAATGCCGCGGCGGTCATGCGTGACATCGCCGCGACTCTACGACACGACCCGAACGCGACCGTGACCGAGGCTCAGGTTGCGCGCATCCATCGATTGATGACGGAAGACGTGGACTATCCACACAACACGCCCGGCGTTTATCGCAGCCACGCCGTTTCCGTCGGTGCGTACGTACCGCCGCGTTCGCGGAGTGATGTCCAGCGGTTGATGAGCGAATTCGTTGAATGGGTGAACGGGCCACGCGCGCGTGCTCTTCACCCCATCACTCGCGCTGTCGCGGCGCACTACTTCCTCGTGAGCATCCATCCCTTTGGCGACGGCAATGGACGAACGTCGCGCGCGGTCGAGAGCTTCCTCTTGTTTCAGGCGCGGGTCAATATCTTAGGCTTCTATTCGCTCGCGAACTTCTACTATCGGAACCGCTCGGGCTATATCCAGGCGCTCGAAGATGTGCAGCGCCACGCGCGGCGCGACCTTACAGGATTCGTGGAGTTTGCAGTCGGCGGACTGGTTGAGGAACTGGAAGAGATCTGGTCGCACGTCGTTAGCGAGATGAAGCGCATTTCGTTCATGCAGCACGCGCACCAAACGCTCGTTTTGAGCAGAACGTACAGCGCGAGCGCTGGGGAGCGGTTGTACCGGCTAGCTTCCGGGTTGACGGAGCCGGTGGCTCTCTCGGCGATTCGCGACGGCACGCACGTGCTCGGCGGTCTGTACCGCAATCTCAGCGCGAAAACACTCACGCGCGACATCGCGTTGTTGCAGGAGTTGAAGCTGGTGAACGTGCAGGATCGCAGAGTTAGCGCGAACCTCGACCTCATGACAGACTTCACTCTCTAGCCCGGCAACAACGAAGGACAAACATCATGCTGCTGAAAGACAAGGTCGCAATCATTACCGGCGGAGGGCGCGGGATCGGGCGCGGCGTTGCAGTGCGGTACGCGAAGGAGGGCGCGAAGCTGGCGCTCGTCGACATCCAGCAGGCGCACCTCGACGAGACGGCGAAGATGCTCGACGAGAGCGGCACCGGCGTCGAGTACATCACGCTGCAGGCGGACGTCAGTTCTAGCGCCGATGTGCAGGACTTCTTCGATGCAACGATCGCGCGTTTCGGGCGGCTCGACGTGCTCGTCAACAACGCTGGCATCGGCAATCCGCCCGTGCCGATCATCGACATGCCGGAGGAGGCGTGGGATCGCACGATCGCGGTGAATCTCAAGTCGGTGTTCCTCTGCTCGAAGCTGGCGGCGAAGCAGTACATCAAGCAGGGTGGCGGCGGGCGGATCATCAGCGTCTCGTCGCAGGCGGGCAAGACGGGTTTTGCGATGTTGACGCCGTACTGCGCGTCGAAGGCCGGCGTCGTCCTCTTCACACAGGCGTTCGCGAAGGAAGTCGGCGTGCACAAGATCAACGTCAACTGCGTGTGCCCCGGCACCATCGATACGCCGCTGCTGCGCGGAGCCGAAATGGGTCTGAACTTGGACGACGCACAGTTCACCCAGGCCATCTCGCGGATGCTCCCAGCGATCCCGCTCGGTCGTGTCGGCTATCCCGAGGACGTCGCGAAGATCATCACATTTCTCGCGAGCGATGATGCTGACTACATGACCGGCCAAGCCATCAACATCACCGGCGGCCAGGAGATGCATTAGGGAGTTTGTAGTCAGTAGTTCGCAAGTT
>JANXYW010000433.1 GCA_025355835.1 Chloroflexota bacterium | reverse complement strand
GCGACGGGCACTTTGCCGAGGTGGTGGTAGACGAAGCCGCCGACCGAGTCGTAGTCCGCCTCTTCGTCTTCCGGTTCAAAGCCGAACAGTTCGCTGAGCGCGTACATGCCGACGCGCGCGTCGAGGATCGCTTCGGTGTCGTTGACGCGTTCGATCGGCGCTTCTTCGCGGTCGTACTCGTCCTGGATCTCGCCGACGATCTCTTCGAGCAGGTCCTCGATCGTGACGAGGCCTGCTGTGCCGCCGTACTCGTCGACCACGATGGCGATGTGCACTTTGCTCTGGCGCAGGTCCGCGAGCAGCTCGTCAACGCGCTTCGACTCCGGGATAAAGTACGGCGGGCGGGCGATCTCGGTCAGCGCCGGGCGGCGATCTTCGGTGATGCAGCGCAGCAGGTCCTTCGCGTAGACAATGCCCGTGATGTTGTCGATCGTCTCGTTGTAGAGCGGGATGCGGCTGAATCCCTTCTCGACGATGAGCTTCAGCGCGTCGTCGATCGTCTCCGTCTCGTCGAGCGCGACGATGTCGATGCGCGGCGCCATGATCTCCCGCGCGACGGTGTCCTCCATCTCGATGATGCCGCGGATCATCTGACGCTCCTCCTCTTCGATCGGCTCGCCGTCGGTCTCGATCTCGGCGAGGCGAAGGATCTCGTCGGTTTCGTCCTCCTCTTCTTCGGGCGCGATCTGCACGACGGACGAGAGGCCCTGGTTGATCGCGCCGGCGATGGGGCCGAAGATCGTGCGGAAGAGGCCGATGAACGCCGACAGGCGCATGCCCCAGCGTTCGGCGTTACGTGCGACGATGAGGCGCGGCAGCGCATCGAGCACCGCGACGATGATCAGCGTCAGCGCGGAAGCGGCGCCGAGCACGCCCCACGTATGGCCGCGCTCGCGGGTCACGACGAAGATGCCGAAGGCCGTCGCGGCAACGACGGCGAGATTGCGTACGACGGCGAGCGCGCCAAGCGTCGATGCGCGGCGATCGACGTAGTTCAGCAGCGAAGCGGCGCGACGATCGCCCTTGCTCGCGAGCGTACGCAAGCGCACGCGCGCGGCCGATGCGACCGATGCCTCGGCCGCGGCCGCGATGACGAGCAGGAGCAGCGCCAAAGCGAATGCCGCGATGCCCAGAACGCTATCGCTGTCCAGGATCGGCCTCCTCGCTGGCGTCCGCGGTTTCTTGCGCGCGGATGCGGGCGGGCGCGCCGATCGCCATCATGCCGTCGGGTACGTCGCGCGTGACGACGGAACCGGCGCTGGTGCGCGCGCCGCGGCCGATGTTCACGGGCGCGACGAGCATCGTGTCGCTGCCGATGAATGCGCCGTCGCCGATCGTCGTCTGGTGCTTGGCGGCGCCGTCGTAGTTGGCGGTGATCGTGCCGGCGCCGATGTTCACGTCGTCGCCGACCGTCGCGTCGCCGATGTAGCTGAAGTGCCCCATCCGCGTGTTGCGGCCGAGGCGCGACGCCTTAATCTCGGCGTAGTTGCCGATGTGCGTGCCCTCGCCGATGTACGAGCCGGGCCGCACGTGGCTGTAGGGACCGATATCGACGCGCGCTTCGACGGCGGATTCCTCGACCATCGAGAAGCGGATCTCGCAGCCGTCGCCGATCGCTGAGTCGCGGATCAGCGTGCCAGGACCGATGATGCAGTTGGCACCGATCCTCGTTCCGCCTTGCAGGTGCGTGTTGGGCGCGATCGTCGTGTCGGCTGCTATCGTCACATCGATGTCGATGAACGTCGACGGCGGATCGACGATGGTGACGCCTGCGATCATATGTCGGCGGCGGATGCGGTCGCGCATCGCGGCTTCGGCCTTGGCGAGCTGGATGCGGTCGTTGATGCCACGCACTTCGACCGGGTCGGCAGCCTCGACGGCGACGGCGCCGTTGCCTTCATCGTGCGCCATCGATGCGAGATGCGTGAGATAGCGTTCGCCGTTCGACGCGGGCGCGATCTTCGGTAGATGCGACCAGAGCCACGACCCGCGGGCGGCGTACTGGCCGGCGTTGATCTGGCGCAGAGCCGTGCGGTCGACTTCGCCGGCGTCCTTCGTCTCGACGATGCGCGTCACGCGATCGCCTGACAGCTCGACATAACCGTAGGCCTCGACCGGCACGCGGGCGGTGAGCAGCGCCAGGTCGGGTGCGCCGTCCGTAAGCTCGACGGCGGCCATGAGGCGACGGAGCGTCTCCGGCAGCACGAGCGGCACATCGCCGTTCAT
>JANXYW010000431.1 GCA_025355835.1 Chloroflexota bacterium | reverse complement strand
GCGCACTGATATCCGTGATCCACACGCCCATGGCAAATGAACCGCTTCCCCAAACATTGCGGACCGCCTGCAATCCCGAATGGTCACCGACGGCGTCAAGCGCCATCCGGCTGACACTGTTGAATATCGGTAGCGGCGTGGGCGTCGGTGCCGGTGTGTTCGTTGGCTGTGGGCCGCTGGTGTTACTGCAAACGATAGTCATGTCGGAACTACCTGTATTGAGGTTGTTGGCGACTTGATCCAACAAGCTCGTACCAAAGAAAGCGTCGTCGGACAGGTCGAGAAGACGGACGTTGAACGTTCCGTCGGTCAGGCACTTGAGTTTGAACGTCGTGGTCTGACCGACGTATGTGGTGGAGAAGCTTTGCGGCGCTAAGCAGCCCCCATACCGGACAGCGGTGTAGCCGGCGTGAAGGGCCGGGTTGTTGACTTGTGGGAGCAAGCACGTAGTGAATCCGGTAGCTCCAGAATTCTCAGTAAGACCACCCTGGTAAGACAGAGAGCCATCTGGAAACTCGAACTCCCATTGATACGCCGCATAAGGCGTTGATCCGACCAAGTTGACCCAAAGCGCCGCGGTGAAGTCGGCGGTGCCACTGACGTTGCGCGTCGACTGGATGCCGGGCGCTGTCGCGTCGGTGTCCATCGCCATCTGATACGGCGCGCTCGGGCCGACGGCTTCGGCCGTATGCTGGCCGCGCGTGCCGAACGAGTCGATCGTGAAAAATGCTGCGGCGACGATGGAGCACAGCACGGCGAGGGCAACGACAATACGCGTCACTGGAACCACCTGACGTACTTGCGGGGATGAATGAGCCGATTGTACGCCACGTTGGCTCGGCCGTCCATCATGTTTTCATTAACGAAGTGACCAATTTGTTCCTTGACGTGGGACCGTGCCGCGAGGCGCGTGGTTCGGAAGGCCGTCTCCGCTTGTACGCCTGCGGCGGGCCGCCTATACTGCGTTGCGCCCTCGGTAGGGCGATATTGTTGTCGAAGGAGGGGCAGTGCCCAAGCGCACGTATCAGCCAAAAGTCATCCCGCGACGGCGCCGACACGGCTTCCTGCACCGCATGGCGACGCCCGGGGGCCGCAACGTCCTCCGCTCGCGGCGCCTCAAGGGCCGCAAGCGCCTGACCGTCGTCAAGTAGCAGCTCGATCCGGCAGGCTGCATTATGTGGAGTAGCCCGCCAACCCATGCACAAAGAGCGACGGATACGCAGGCGCAAAGACTTTGCTGCCGCGTACCGCAAGGGTCGTGTCTACGGAAACCAACTGCTCGTCCTCCGCGTAGTACCGCATGAAGGTGACGTCGCCCGCTTCGGCTTCGTTACGGGCAAGGCAGTTGGTGGCGCCGTGGTGCGCAATCGCGTGAAGCGTCGGCTTCGGGCGATTGCCGAGGCCCTGGATGCAGCGCCCGGACTCGATTTCGTCGTCGGAGCGCGGAGAACCGCATCTGACGCGACGTATCATGCGCTATATGTGGCGCTGGCCGCGCTGTTAAAGCGCGCCGGCGCGGTACAGGTGCCGGAAGCTTCGAGCCGGCAGGAGACCACATGAAGAGGATTGCCCTCGCCGCTATCCGCTTCTACCAGCGACAGATTTCACCCGGCATTGCTCCCGCATGCCGATTCCAACCCACTTGCTCGCATTACGCATACGACGCTGTCGAGAGCCATGGTGTGCTTCGCGGCGCGCTGATGGCGATCTGGCGCGTGCTTCGCTGCAATCCGCTGAATGACGGCGGCTACGACCCGGTGCCGGAACGGCGCCAGCGGTCCGAAGGGCGATCCCGAGCGTGAATGTTTCACGTGAAACAACAGCACCCCTGCGGCCCCGCATGACGACGACGAATGTTTCACGTGAAACATTCCGAAGTCGTCGGCTTGGCGTTTTCGGCCTGGTGACGCTCGGAGCGCTGGCCTTGATCGCTGCCGCCTGCGGCCAGCCGCCTGGGCCTGTCGGCTGGGCCGGCGCGGTTCCGATCAAAGTCGATTCGCAGAACCTGGTCCTCGTCAACCACAAGTCGCATTTGTACGCGCTCAACGAGGATTCGAGCGTCGCGAAGTGGCAGTTCCCGCCCAAGGACAAGGCCAGCTATCCGATCAGCTCGGACGCGGCTGCCCACCTCAATGCGACTATCGATGCCTTCTCGATCGACGATACGGCGAAGACGGAGCTCAAGAAGCGCGTCGCCGATGTCAGCGTCACCGGGCCGACCGGCGACGCACTGAAGCAGGCGATCACCGCCTCCGGCGCGACCGAGCAGCAGAAGTCGGATGCCAAGACGCGCGTGGATATTGTGCTCTCGTTCGAGAAGGGCGCGCTGGGGAATCTGAAAGCGCTCTACGGCGATACAGGCGTCTCCGCCGACGGAAAGACGGCGTTCGTGCCGACGTTTCGTGGCATGGTCTTCGCGCTCGATACGTCGAACGGCAACCTGCGATGGGTGCGCGACGCCGGCGCCGGCATCGTCGGCGGCATCGCTGTTGATGGCGATCGTATCTACTTCGGCACGAAGGCAAATCGCTTGTACGCCTACACGGCGCAGACGGGTGAACGCCAGTGGGAGTTCCGGACGAAGGGCGAAGTCTGGTCCACGCCGGCGATCGATGGCGACACGATCTACGCCACGTCGCTCGATGGGTCGCTGTATGCGCTCGACAAGTCCGGCAAGCAGAAGTGGCTGTTTTCTAGCGCGTCATCAGGCATCGCTTCGAAGGCCGTCGTGGCAGGCGACGCCGTATATGTCGGCTCGTTCGACGACAAGCTGTATTCAGTGAAGAAGTCCGACGGCACGATGAATTGGTCGCTGAAAGCGGGCAACTGGTTCTGGGCCTCGCCCGTAGTTCAGGGCGGCATTGTGTACGCGGCCAGTCTGGACGGCAAGGTGTACGCCGTCGATGTCGCCACCGGCGCCAGCAAGTGGGAGCACCCGTTCGACACAAGCTCTGCCGTGCGATCCGGCCCCGTCATAGCCGGAGGCGGGCTCTTCGTCGCCGCGAAGAACGGGCGGCTGTTCAAGCTCGACCTCGCCACCGGCCAACCCGTCGATGGCGCGACGCCCGTGCAGCTCGGCGTGACCGTGTTCGCCGATCTCGCAACCGATGGTGACAAGACGGTCTACGTGGTGCCTACCAGTGGGACGTTGTACGTGCTGAATGCCGCCGGGGCCATTTCGGCTCCTGGCAGCTTCCCACTGCCGCAATAGGATGACGGTGACATGGACCAGCTGATCCTGCTCTTCCACCTTCTGCTCGTCGATCCGATGACGAACGTGCTGATCGCGATGGCACGCGTGTTCGGCGGCAACTTCGGGGTGGCGATCATCGTCTTCACGCTGGTGATGAAGATCGTCACATGGCCGCTGACCGCCAGCCAGTACAAGCAAAGCCGGGCGATGCAGGCGATCGGCCCGCAGATGCAGGAGTTGCAGAAGAAGTACAAGGGTAAAGACCCCAAGAAGCTCCAGTCCGAAACGATGGCGCTCTACCGCGAGGCCGGTGTCAACCCGGTCGGTTGCGTCCTGCCGATGCTGGTGCAGATGCCGATCTGGTTCGCGTTCTACCAGGTGATCCGGCTCTCGCTCGGCGATACGCCTGAAAGCCTTGTCACGCTGTCCGGCCGCCTGTACCCCATCCCGTTCATCCACCAGGCGGTTCCACTTAACAGCGGCTTCCTCTTCTGGAACCTTGGCCAGCCGGACACGTCGTACCTCCTGCCGGTCCTGGTTGGCCTTTCGATGTACGTGCAGCAAAAGCTGATCACGCCGACGCCCAGCGTCGCGGCGACGCCTCAGGCGCAGCAGCAGCAACAAACGGCGCAGATGATGACCTGGATGATGCCGCTGATGTTCGGCTTCTTCAGTCTTTCCGTGCCGGCCGGATTGGCTCTGTACTGGTTGATCTCGAACGTCGCCGGCGTGGTGATGCAGTACTTCTACATGGGTCGCAAGTTCCAGTGGAAGTCGCTGCTCCAGTTCGGCCCGCCGTCCGGCGCCGCCGCGCCCGCCGTTGTGAAGAAGGCCAAAGCGCTACCCGAGCCGGACGATACGGCGGCGGACATCCAGATCGACCAGAGCGGCGAGGCGACCATGTTGCCCCCGCAGAGCACACGAAGGAACAAGAATGGCAAGCGTCGAGGCAAGCGGTAAGACGGTCGACGAAGCGATTGAGCGCGCGCTGGACGAACTGGATGCGACGCGCGAAGACATCGAGTTCGAGGTGCTGAGCGAGCCGAAGGGCGGCATCCTCGGCGTCGGCGCAGCCGATGCGCGGGTCCGCGCCTGGCGCATCGGCGAAGGCGACGCGGCTCCAGACGGCGCTGCCCCGGCCGCGGCGGGTGCAGCCGGCGAAGTTGGCGAAGATGGCGAGTTGATTGAGGACGACGCCGAGATGGCGGCGCAAATGCTCGATCAGCTACTCGAGCTGATGGGCATCACCGCCGACGTCTCGATTCGCGATGCGGAGACGCCGGGCGACGGTCTCGGCATGGCGAAGGCCGTCCTGGACATTGAGGGCGACGACCTCGGGTTGCTGATCGGCCGCCGCGGAGAGACACTCGCGGCGCTGCAGTATCTGTTGAACCTCATGGTCGGTCGAAAGTTGGCGGTGCACGCGACCTTTACCGTGGACGTCGAGGGCTACCGCCGCCGCCGCGAGACGCAACTTAACTCGCTTGCGCGACGTATGGCCGATCAGGTGCGCCGCTCCCGCCGTCCCGTCACTCTGGAACCGATGCCGCCGAACGAGCGCCGCATCGTCCACCTGACGCTCGCGAACGACGCAGAGGTCGAGACGTCCAGCCTCGGTGAGGGTGAGAACCGCAAGGTCTCGATCTCGCTGAAGCGCGAGTAGCGCCAGTGTCCGCTCCCGATTTCGTCGTCGTCGGCCACGTCACGCGCGACCTCGTTGCCGATGGCTGGCGACCCGGTGGCTCGCCGAGCTTCTCTGCCGTACAGGCGCATCGACTCGGCTGTACGGTCGGCGTCATCACGAAGACGGCAGGCGATGTGGATCTCGCGGCTCTTCTGCCGTTCGCCCAAATCATCGATGCCGGTTCGCCCGTCACGACGACCTTCGAGAACGTCTACCGCGATGGCGTGCGCACGCAGCACATCCGGGCCGTAGCCGACGCGATCGAGCCCGGCGACGTACCCGAAGCGTGGCTCGCTGCGCAGACGGTGCTGCTCGGCCCGGTATTCGGCGAGGTCGCGCCCGGGTTCGCGTCGCTGTTCGCCACGGCGTCGCGCGTCGGCGTCGATGCGCAGGGCTGGCTCCGGGCAGCCGATCCGGATGGCAGCGTGCGACACACGCCGTGGCGCGGCGATCCGTTCTGGGTCGGCGCGAGCGCGCTCTTCGTGTCCGATGAAGATCTGGCAGGCGACGAGGAGCAGCTCGCCCGTTGGATAGCGGGCGTGCCGATCGTCGCAATGACGGAGTCGTGGCGCGGCGCGCGCGTGTATGCGGATGGCCATTGGCGCCGCATGGACTCCTTCCCGGAGACGGAAGTCGACCCGACAGGCGCAGGCGACACATTCGGCACCGGATTCCTGATACGATTGCACGAAACCGGCGACGTCGGCGAAGCCGCGCGATTCGGCGCGGCGGCCGCCAGTCTCTCGGTCGGAGGCGTCGCCGCGACGGCCATCCCATCGCGCGCAGAGGTCGAGGCACGGATGCGACAGTACCCGGATATAGCGCTGCGGTGACGACCGTCATCGCTCTGGCCAACCAGAAAGGCGGCGTCGGCAAAACGACGACCGCTATCAACCTGGGCGCGGCGCTCGCGCACAAAGGCGCCACCGTCCTCATTTTCGACTTCGATCCACAAGCCAACTCCAGCGCTGGTCTCGGCATCCGCACCCAGGGACAAACCACGTATGATGTCGTGATAGGAGGCGCTCATGCGAAAGATGTCGCCGTCGAGACCGGCGTCGCAGGCCTGATGCTCGTGCCCGCAACGCCCGCGCTAGCTGGCGCCGACGTGGAACTGGTGCCGATGATGGCCCGCGAGTTTCGCTTGAAGCGCGCGCTCGATGCCGTGCGCGGCTCGTACGATTATGTGCTCATCGATTGCCCGCCGTCGCTGGGCCTGCTGACCGTGAACGCACTCACCGCCGCCGA
>JANXYW010000163.1 GCA_025355835.1 Chloroflexota bacterium | reverse complement strand
CGCGGCGGCGAAGACGCGTACCACGTGCGCTCGCTCACTGAATACCGCAGCGGGTCGGTGATGTGAAGACCGCGTGGACCGAAGTCGTCGAGAGCGCTTGCGTGTACGCCGACACGTGGATCACGTGGTTTCGATCGCCCGAAATCGGCAACGGCGCGTACCCCGGCCAGTTCCTGATGTTGCGCTGTTGCGACGAGGGCGGAGAACCTGGAGCCGAGCTAGAACCTAGAACCAAGAACCTGGAACCTATGGCCTCGTTCGATCCGTTGCTGCCGCGGCCGATGAGCTTTCACCGCATCCGGACGGGCGCGCACGGACCTGAATGGTCGATCCTGTACGACGTGGTCGGACGCGGGACGGCGTGGCTATCGCGACGCAAGGTTGGCGATCGCGTGTACGGATGGGGGCCGCTCGGGCGCGGATACGAGATCGGGCATACGTCGCGGAACCTCCTGCTTGTTGGAGGCGGGATCGGCGTAGCGCCGCTCGTTTGGCTCGCCGAACAGGCGGTTGCGAAGGCGCTGAGCGTCACGATGATCGTCGGCGCGCGAGATTCCGAGCACGTCTTCCCATCACACCTGCTGCCGCCGGAAGTGGAGGTCGTTGTGACCACCGACGATGGCTCGGCCGGGCGCAAAGGCTTCGTCACGGAGCCGTTCGGCGAGCTGCTGGAGTGGTGCGATCAGGCGTTCGCCTGCGGTCCGACCGTGATGATGCAGGCGATGGCCGCCGTCGCCCACGCTTCGAAGACGCGTCGCACCGTGCAGGTGCTGCTCGAAGAACGCATGGGGTGCGGTACCGGCATCTGCTACGGCTGCGCCGTCCAGGTACGTGTGCGCGGCGGCCGCGCGATGAAGCTCGTGTGCAAAGACGGCCCGCGATTTGAGGCGCGCGATGTCTGGTAGGCTGCGTTGCATCTCGATTTTGGAAGGACTACACCGCATGAAAGTCAACGCCTTCAACGTCAACGTCTGTAGCGAGGATCCGGAACGCCTGATCGCGTTCTACGAGAATGTTGTCGGCCTGCCGCGCATGCCGCAGCTGCCGGGCGCGTTCATGGCCGGCACGACGGGCTTTCTCGTCGATGGCCACAGCGAGACGAAAGGCGCCGCGAAAGAGCCGCAGCGCGTGCTGCTGACGTTCACCGTCGATGACGCCACGGCCGAGCATCACCGCCTCGAAGCCGCAGGCGTCAAGTTCGTGCGACCGCCCGCGCGCGAACCATGGGGCGGCCTCGTCGGCACGTTTCTCGACATCGACGGCAACTACTGCCAGCTCGTCGAGTACCCGAAGGCGTGATGCGGTTGCTACAGGTGGCGTTGAGGACGATGGCCCATGCCCGGGCGTAGGCTGCGCGAGGTTCGCGCTGACCGGGCGCTCCGGGCATTCCAGAAGGCTGGCTATGTGATCTCTCGCGTGGTCGGGAGCCACTATATACTGGTGCGTGAAGGTAGTCCGGTGATAAGCATCCCTCGACACTCGACCATCAAAGTCGGACTACTGATGGCAAAGGTTAAGGCGGCTGGGATGACGTACGAGGAATTCGAGGATCTACTCTGATGGTGCAAGACATCGAATACGTCATCGTAATCCATCCGGCCGACGAGGGCGGATTTTGGTCTGAGGTTCCGTCGTTGCCCGGCGCCGGCTCGCAAGGCGAATCGGTCGATGAGACCGTTACGAATACGAAGGAATCGATCGAAGCAGTCCTTGAAGTCATGAAGGATCGTGGCGAGCCGGTCGTGCCACCGAACGACATCGTCGTGAAGGTTTACGTAGCCGCCTGACTGTCGAGCGACTGTGGCTAGAACCTACAACCCACAACCTATAACCTAACCGCATGGACGGACGCGAACTCCGCGCGAGAGCAGCGATCACCGGCCTCGGCATGTCCGAGATGGGCCGTATTTACGGGCACGATGCGCAGCACTTCGCCGCCGAGGCGGTGCAGCGCGCCATCGCTGACGCTGGACTGCGCAAGGATCAGATCGACGGGCTGCTGGTGAATCCCGGCGTGTCGCCGCTCGGCGGGATGGGGGGCGTCGGGCTGCAGAACTATCTTGGTCTCACGCATCTGCGGCTGCTTTCAAGCATGAACTGCGGTGGTGCGACGGCGAACGTGATGGTGCAGTACGCCGCCATGCAGGTGATTCACGGTCTCGCGAACCACGTTGTCTGCGTGTTCGCGGATGCACCGCTTGCCGAAGGCCGCGGTGGCGGCGCGGCGTACGCCGGCATGGGCCGCCCGACGCGTCCGAGCGGCATGGGTGGACTCTATCCCGCGTTCGGCGTGTTCGGCATCAACGCGCACTACGCACTCGCGGCGCGCCGGCACATGGCGATGTATGGCACCACCACCGACCAGCTGGGCGCGATCGCCGTCGCCGAGCGCGCGTGGGCTGGGAAGAATCCGATTGCAGCGCATCGCGAGCCGATGACGCTGGATGACTATCGCGCGTCGCGCTGGGTCGCGGAGCCGCTGCGGCTGCTCGACTGCTGCCTCGTCACGAACGGCGGCGTCGCCGTGATCGTCTCACGCGCAGACGAAGCGCGCGACATGGCGCAGCCGCCGGCGTACGTCTGGGGTATGGGACAGGGCCATCCCGGCGATATGCGCCGCAAAGGCTGGGATGTCGAGACGCAGACCGGCGCGCCGATGTCGAAGGAGAAGGCGTTCGCCATGGCCGGAATCGGCGTCGGCGATGTCGATGTGCTGCAGGCGTACGACTGCTACACGTACACGGTGCTCGTGACGCTCGAGGACTACGGCTTCTGCGCGAAGGGTGAAGGTGGCCCGTTCGTCGCGGACGGCAAACTCGGCCCCGGCGGCAGCCTGCCGACGAACACCGGCGGCGGCCAGCTGAGCGCGTACTACATGTGGGGCATGACGCCGCTGAGCGAAGGCATCATCCAGACGCGCGGCCAGGGCAACGAGCGCCAGGTCGCCAAGCACGACATCGTGCTGGTCACCGGCAACGGCGGCATTCTCGACCATCATTCGACGCTGGTGCTGTCGCCGAACGCCGGGTGACGCTGCGTAGCTACACAGAAGGAAGCCCCGGTTAACACGGGGCCTCCTGCGTCTTCCAGGCCGGCGCCGGACTAGGCGCGGCTCGCGAACCAGATTGTGGGTGCGCCCAGGAGGCCGGCGCGATCCATTGCGCTGTGGAGATCGTCGCTGCCGGCGAACTGTTGCGCCGCGTCGAGCGTGGCGAATTCGTGCGTGACGGTGACGTCATTCGGGTTGTCGGCGGCGCGATACACCGCGTCGGCGGTGACGCCGAGCCGCTTCTGGGTCGGCTTGAAGTCGTCGTAGATCTGTTTCCACTTCGCGTAGTCGGATACCTCGTGCCGGATGAACATGGTTGCCATGGCTCTGCCTTCCTCCTGCTAGTGAACGGGCTTCCGATTGAGCGATTGCTCGAGCCCCGCTCGTTGTGAGTGGATATTGCCAGAGGAAAGTTGCGGTGTCAACTACTGTCGAGACAGAATATGTAACAAGATCAGTTGCGGCGGCAGAAAGTGTGATGTAGCTTTCTGTTATGGCGAGACGTAGCAAGGAGTCTGACGCGCTGTTCTGGGATGCTTGGCGCGGGATCCTGTTCGCTAGCGCCCGGGTGTTGCAGGTTGTCGAACCGGAGCTGCAACAACACTCCGGGCTGTCACTCGCGTTCTTAGATGTGCTCTCCCGGCTGTACGACGAGCCGGCACGACGCCTCCGCATGCAGGAACTCTCGGAACGGTCGCTCTTTACGCGCAGCGGCATGACGCGCGTGGTCGATCGCGTCGAAAAGGCGGGGTTCGTGCGGCGCGAGCAGGTGCCGGGCGACCGCCGAGGCGTCTACGTCATCCTCACGCCGGAGGGCGAGCGGGTCTTCGTGTCGGCGATGGCGCAGCATCGTTCGGATGTCGAGCGTGCGTTCGGAGACCGGCTGAGCGCGGAG
>JANXYW010000419.1 GCA_025355835.1 Chloroflexota bacterium | reverse complement strand
GCGCCGCACTTCATGTACCAGATCTCGGGTCGCATGCACGTCAAGATGGCCGACGGTCAGGAGTTCGAGATGGTGCCCGGCGATATCGCTATGATGCCGTCCGGCCACGACGCCTGGGTTGTCGGCGACGAGGCCGTCGTCGCGATCGACTGGCAAGGCGCGACGAACTACGCGAAGGCCTAGCACGGGTGACTGCCAACGAAAGTCGAACAGACGGAGCCCGGCATGTGCTGGGCTCTGTTCATCCATGCGGAACGTCCTACCTGCGGCCGGCATCGCGCACGCTATGAGCGGATGGTGCAGGCGACGGCTTCTGCTACACGCCGCTAAGCGACGTGACGAAGGCGAACGTCTCCGCATCCTCGGGCGTCCAATCGTGCCACGAGAACTCTTGCCAGATGTCGGCAACGTGCATGAGGCAGGCGAAGCGGAGCATACGCCCGTCGTCTCGCCACCAGCGAACGGCATACCGCATGCGAGTGCGACGTGGAATGACAGGACTCTCTTCCCAGAGCGTGATCAAGCGCCGATTGTACGACGGATCGCCATCCGTGAACCGCTCAAGCGGGCGCTCCAAGAAGGGCGCTGGCGCCTCCGCGTTGCCGGTATAGCGAGCGTGCCCTTTCGCGATGCCCACCAGGAACGCGACGACGTCATCCCAGTTCTGAAGGCGTGTTGCGAACCGTGGATCACTGAGGCGGGCGAAGAAGTTCCAGTTCGACTTGTCAGGCAGACGCACGTGGAGATCGAGCCCCACCACCCTCCGGAACGCCCGATTGGCGCAGATGATATCAGTGGCTTGATTCGTGACGAACGCCGGCCCGGGAGACGCTTCCACTTCTTCGGCGAGCCGCCGTACGTCCCAAGAAGCGTAGCGGCCGTCTGCGATCTTGCTGAGGTCTACCGCGTAACCCGCGCTCGCTAGCAGCATTTCTCCATCTTCTGTGGGGATGCCGAGCACGTCGATGATGCGGGTCAGCGCTTGCCGGCTTGGGCGACGTTCGCCCGCTTCGTACGCCTTCACGGCCGAAAAGGAGACCCCCGCCCGCTCGGCTAGTTCGCGCTGCGAGAACCCCTTCGCCCTCCGGTGACGGCGAAGCGCCTGTCGGCCATCGATCTTCAGAGGAGCCTCCCACGCGGATAGCTGACCGAGAAACCTATGTTGCTGCTCCCGATGGCCACAGAATGTGGCCAAACGCGCGTTGACATCAAGGAGCCTCGGCCTGAGCATCATCCGTGAGGCCAAGGTCATGACTGGAGGCGGGTGTGAGGCGGACGAGGAATTCACCGAACGCGACTCGTAACGGCCGGGCTCGCGGGAAGCTCGTGCTCATCCTTATGGTCGCGTGCGTGCTCTGCATATCGTGCGGCGGACGGACGTCCCCTCTTCCGACGGCGACAGTGTCGGTGACGGACGTCGACCCGGCTGCGCCGGGGCCATTCCACGTCGGCGAAGTAACGATGACATTCACGCGAACGTCCACGACGACCGGCGAACCGCGCCCCCTTCCGACGACGATCTGGTACCCGGTGGATGCGGCGCGGCCCGCCGGCGCCGGAGCGCCTCCCGCGACAGCGGGAGGTCCGTTTCCCGTGGTGGTGTTTTCGCACGGCAATGGAAACAACCCTCGCAGCCTGTCCTACTTTGTGACCCACGTCGCGTCGTGGGGCTTCGTTGTGGCGGCGCCCGCCCATACGGGCAATACCACGGACGACTGTCACGGCGGCTGCAGCAATGAGAGCACCGTAGATTCCGCACAGAATCGCCCGGATGACGTCGAGTTTGTACTCGCCCAGGTCCGCGCGCTGCACAACGATCCTGCGCAACCGCTCGGTGCCGTCGTGGACCAGCATCGCGCGGCCCTAAGCGGCTTCTCGTTCGGCGGCTACACGACGCTGGCAGCGATGCCGTCGGGGCTCTTCGACGCCGGACTCGAGATGTCCGGTGGTCCGTACCAGGCGCTGCACAGTCAGGCCGCCGCGACCCACGCTCCGATGATGCTGATGCAGGAGGCAATGGGCGACCAGTCGCTTGGCGGCGCAGGCGCGGCACAGGTGGACGAGCTAGCCAAGCTGTCGGCGACGTTTCCCGCGACGGTGCCCCGCTACACCGTGATCTTTCCCGGCGCGGACCACGGCTACTTCTCCGACCAGTGCAGGTCCTGTCCCGGCGTTGATGCCATGCATCAGTTGGTGGGCGGCTACGGCGTTGCATTCCTCTTCGAGTACGTGAAGGGAGACTTCCGCTTCGCCTCCTACTTGCGAGACCGCAACCTCCCGGACGTGACCGTCTCGCACGCGGGCCCGTGACGGGTAGCACGATGACCTCATCGTTAGTGCTGTTGGCCGTTGAGCGAAGGCTACGGGTATGAGAGGCCGGGCATACCGCCCTTGGTGTTATCTATGAGGCCGATAATGTTGCCGTCGGGATCGTTCAACGTAACGAGCCGGCCTGGCGGGATATCGAACGGCGTCGTCTCGTTGAATTTGTAGCCACGTCCGCTTAGCTCACGGTACGCAGCATCGACGTTCTCGACCTCGAACCAGACGCCTGTGCCGCCGCGCCCCGTACCCTCGGCTGCCGGCCCCAGAATCAGGTAGGCGTGCTCGGCGAACTTGAAATACGCCGTGTCGTATGGCGTCGGTTCGATCCCTAGTAGATCCGCGTACCAAAGCTTCGAGCGCTCAACGTCGGTGACCCACTGAAGTACTGTCTCGATTCGCCGTACCTTCATTGGTACTTCCTCCCGTGCTCGACGTTGATCAAGCTAACGCAGTGGGTTAGGTGGACTGTCGTGCGCTGACAGTCGTCGCGTCGGCCTCCCACAGCTTGCACCACCAGGGTCCGCCAACAACCATGTCGACCTCGCGATGCGCGCAGTAGCCGATGCCTTCTTTGATCAGCCGGTAGTAGCGGCAGTTGTCGCACCGGTCATCGTTGGTGCTCGACGGCTACAAGTCGGCAGCTTCCACCCGTGCCTTCAATTCGCTCAAGGATTGCATCGCTCTCTCCTTTCAGGCCTTGGCGGCAATGACGTCTGTTTGAAACGACACGGTGATTAGGACTTGGCGAGGGCTTGTCGGATGTCTTGGGCGTGTTCGTTGAAGTGTTCGGTCGGCGCGAGAACATCGCCCCGATCGTGCGCGTCTCGCCAAAGAACGCTGTCGCGGTTCGGGCGAGCGCGACGTCATCCGTCCCGTCCAAGACACCGAGCACGTGAGAGAGTCCTGACATACATGGTATACTATCTATAACAACACCATAGGGCAGGTCGGCACACGGCGGCGAGCCGCGACGTGTGTTCGGTTGGTCAGAGCGATCTATTGAACTGGGCCAACGCCCCGCGCTAGCTCGCTTGCTGCGCACGGAGGCGGGCGATAACT